>CAZTUO010000220.1:0-5693 GCA_964616355.1 uncultured Nitrospira sp. | reverse complement strand
GGGGCAGTGGCTCCAGCAGGTGTCGGGCGTACCGCATCCCGTGCCGCCCCAGGCCGACGAGTCCGATGGCGACGGGCTTCACCTCCTCCCTCCACGTCCGGCGTTCGGGATACCCAAACAAAAGGGGCCGTGTCATCCACGGCCCCGGATCTTCTAGCACACAGTCGGTCGTCGGCAGCGCGTCAGTACCGCCTGGCCCCGCTTTGATCGGCGCCCGGGCCGGTCGCGCCACCGCCCCAGGTCCGTTCCCGCCGCTCCTGGGGCTTCGCTTCGTTGACGACAAGGGACCGGCCCTCGTACTGCGTCCCATTCAAGGCAGCAATGGCTTTCTGGGCTTCCTCGGACGTTGACATTTCGACGAATCCGAATCCACGAGACCGTCCCGTAAACCGGTCCGTGATCACCTTGGCGGAGACGACCGTCCCATGCTGTGCAAACAGATCCTGGAGCTGCTGGTCCGTGACCGAGTAGGGTAAGCTTCCGACATACAACTTGTTGCCCACATGGCACCTCCTCTCCCACGCCTCTCCGGGTTCCGTGCCATCCCTTAGAGGCCGAACCACTGCGGCATTGTAACCGCCCCAGTCCGGCCGGTCAACCGCCGGCTCGTGGTTGACAGGCCCGGAACCCCTCGTTATAGTAGGCCGTCCACAAGCAGACGCCCCCCAATTGCATCAGAATCCCGATTGGCGAACCCTGACCCAAGACCGCGAGACAGGAAAGCGCCATGTCAGAGCCCAGCCCGCGCTTCTCGCCGCAGCAGATCGGATCCAGCCCGGTCCGGTTTCCCAGCGGGGCGCCGATTCCGCATGTCTCGGATATGATCACCAACCCCTACGCCAAGACCCTGATGCCCAAGGGGGTCCAGGTCGAAGGGTTGGTCTTCTTCCCCCAAGAGAAGGCCGCCTATCCCGGCCTCATCCTGTTGCACGAGCGTTGGGGATTGAACGCGCAGGTCAAGGAGTTCGCCATCCGCCTGGCCTGCGAAGGCTATACCGTCCTGGTGCCGAATCTCTACGTCCGGCAGGGCGGCATGGTGACGGCTAGCGTCGAGGTCGCCGATCTGTTGCAGAGCCGGCTCAAAGAGGCCGACGTCCTTCAGGACTTGACCTCCTGTTGTGAGTTCCTCAACACCCTCGATCACGTCAAGCGGAACGCTCATGGCACGATCGGATTTGGCATGGGCGGGACCTTCGCCCTCCGCTTCGGCTGCCATCGCCGCCGGCTGCGCGGCGTCGTCTCCTTCTACGGACGAATGATCGCTCCGCCGAGTCTGCTCAAGGACCTTTCCTGTCCGGTGCTCTATCACCGGCCTGGCGCCGACGACCAGGTGTCAGCACAGGAGGTGGAGCGGCTCCGGCAGGCAGCCCAGGAGCATGACAAGCAGGTGGACATCCGGGTCTATGAAGGCGCGCCTCACGCCTTCATGAACGACATGCGCCCAGACACCTACCGGCAGGACGCCGCTCGGGACGCCTGGGCCGCCACCGTGAGCTTTCTGGCCGAGTGCTTTAAGGCGGACCGGGCCACCGCGCCGGCCCGGTGACTGCCCCCTCCTCGCCGCTGGCGCCCCACCGCGCCGCGCCGGTTGAGTTTTCGACTCCGATGCCACAGAATGAAACGGGTGATAGCAATGGCTTGGCGCGAAGCCCTGCATGTTCCGATCCTAGCGTTGGCTGCCGTAAGCGGCGCGCTCGGGGGCGGCGCGACCGGCTGGGCCCGCCTTCCCGACTTCGCCGAGGCGCTGCGCGCCGAGGCGGACCGGCTTGCAGCCGTCACTTCCGACGAGGAGGCCCTGAGGCTTTTCGCGACACGCCTAGGCCGGCTGTTGGACCTTGAGCCCGGGCTGGCTCCTTCCGGGAAAGCGCCAGCGGAGAAAAGGGTTCCAGGCACCCAGGAGTTCGCCGACACTGCCGTGAGGCTGGTCGCCGACTTGGCCGCCTGGCAGCTTGCAGCCAGCCTGGAGTCACCCCGGGAGGGAACGACGTCTTCCGACGGCCAAACAAGCCCGGCCCCTGAGCCCCGCCACCAGACCTGGCTGCTGGCCAAGTCCGAGCTGGCTTCGTTGCGCCAGGCTCTCGCCCTCCAAGCGGCGCTGCGTGCGTTGCCGGACGGGCCAGTGTCCTCGGGAGAGCCCCCGCCAGGCTACGAGGCCTACGCAGCCTACCTGGACCGGACCTACCCGCTGGTGGCAGGCTCCGATGCTTCCTGGTCGGCGCTCGTCGAACGGGAAGGGGCTGCCGGCCTGCGCCGGCGCCTTGAGGAATTCTGGGACGGGCACGGCGGAGCAGGCGTCGGGCCGGCCGCGAACGAGCCACCCGAGGGGGCGCGGCGGGAGATCATCGCCCGGTACGTGGCGGTTCGGCTCCGGCCAACCCTCAGCCTGCAGGGGCAGGCGCTGATCCGCCGCGCCGCCGTCGAGGCGGAACGCGACGCGCTCCGCGACTGGATTCGGCTGCACGGCCTGGCCGAACGCATCCGGATGGCTCAGGGGCTGGCCCGGCTCTGCGGCACCTGGCAGTGGACGATCCACAATCACCAGAACCACCAGGACCTCAAGACGGTGATTATCTTCCCGCCCCCGGGCACCACCAACCCGCCGGGAGCCGTGCCGCAGAAGGTCCTGGTCCTCGGCGATGCCGTGTACCTGCGATGGGAATTCCGCGGAGGCTTTCAGGAAGACAGCCTGCTCTTGTCCGGGGGCGGGCAACGGCTGGAAGGCACCTTTGTGAATTCCGCCGGAGCCTGGGGGAGCATCACCGGCAAGCGGACGGGCCCCTGCGGTCAGTAACAGCCAGGGAGGCGCCCGCAGGCTCAGCCGTCGGCGCGTGACTCTTTCCAGCAGGCCCAGGCCAGCAATCCCCACCTTGCCAGGAACGCCACTCCCCCCAGCGGCGTCAGCGCCCCCAACCATCGGATCCCGGAGAACGCCAACGCGTACAGGCTGCCCGAGAACAGCACGATCCCGATCGCAAACATCCAGGACGCCGCCCGGAGCGCTCCGGTTCGGAAGTGCAGCCCGGGGAGCCCGGCCAGGACCAGCGCCAGCGCGTGGTACATCTGGTAGCGGACGGCCGTCTCAAAGACCCCGAACATGTCTGGAGCGAGGACAGCCTTCAGTGAATGGGCGCCGAAGGCGCCAGCGGCGACGCCCGTCAGTCCGAAGAGCGCCCCCAAGGCCAGGCTCGTCCGGGACATGGGGTTCCGCTACCCTTTCGTGCAGTTCGTCCGCTTGAGGCATGCAAAGGTGGCGAGATGCCGGTCTCGGTTCCAGGCCTACGAGAAGAGCCGCTGCCACAAGCTTAGGATCCAGTTGAAGAGGACCTCGAAAAACCCCGGGCTTTCCTGCTGGGCGGCGGATTCCTGCCCGCGGCCGCTCTGCCCGGAGCCGGCAGCACCCTTGGGAGAACCGGTGGCGGCCTGGCCGGCGGCCGAGGGAGGAGGCGCGGGTTGGGGAGCCTGCGCCTGCAAGGGAGCCGATTCCGGGCCCGCTCGATCCGGCGCGCCCATCTCCTGACCGAGCGAGCGACTGGCCGGTCCGCTCGGCGGGGCCGGCTTGCCGAAGGGGCTGCCGGCCGCCAGCCCCACGTCCTGCTGCAGGTCCTTCAATTCCTTCTGGTAGCGGGCAACCGTCGCCTTGAGCGTGCCGTGCTCTTTTTCCGCCGCCTGATAGTCGCGGCGCAAGGCCTTCAGTTGGCCGTCTAGCGTCGCCGCCTCCTCGCTGAGTTCCTTGACCCGATCCTCGAACTCCGCCCGCTCCTTGTCGCGCTCGGCTTTCAGCCGCTCAGCCTCCGCCTGCACGCGTTCGGCGGCGGCCATCTTCCGGGCGGTCTCCTCTTTGACGGCCTTGAGCTGTTGCTCGATCGCGGCGTGCTCGGCCTGCACCCGTTGCAACTCGGCCCTAGCCTGCTCAGATTCCTGCACCGCCGCCTGGTACTTGCTCTTCGACACGCACCCGGCCGTGGCCAGCGCCAGGACCAGCGTCGCCAAGACCGCCCTTGTCGCTCTCATCGTCACGCCTCCCGGATTGAGCCTGCCGCGAGGGTCCCCCAGCCGCGCAGAGCCTGCGGTCGGCATACGTAGAGGCATTGTACTCTCCGCAGCGGCACAGTGCAATCAACTTCGGCGCCGGGCGCATGCGGGCCTGCCTCCACCGCGACATCCTGAGGACCGGCCCAGCCGTCTCCCTGCCCGAGTGCGGCCCCAGCCCGCTCAGCCCGATCCGGGAAAGTGTCCAGCCGCCATCCGTTCAGCCCGCCGGGCTACCGCCCGACCGTAGAACGGACCGGCGATCCCGAAGGTCGCCACCCGATTTACCAGGGATGGGAGCCACGGCAGCGGGCGGAGCACATCCGCGATCAGCACCACCCGCCTCTCGCGACAAGAGTTCTTCACTTCATGCGGCCACGTGTCGTCCCACAACACGGCCTCTCCGGCCTTCCAGACATACTCCTGGCCGTTCACGTACATCCGGGGCGGATCGTCCTTCGGGATCAGAAGCCCCAAATGATACCGGAGATACCCCAGATAGGGACCCTCATGGAGCGGCACGTTCTTACCGGGATCGAGGATCGAGAAGAACGCCTGGATCAGATTGGGGACTCGGTCCAGGACGCGGCAGGTCTCCGGACAGTGCGCCCGCGTGGCGGGCGGCTTCCAGCCCAGGAGATACAGCATGAACACCGACCAGCGCTTGTCCGGGTCCACCTGGGCCGAAATCGCCCACTCGCCCGGGTCAATGTCGTGGTAGCGGGGCAACACCGGCCCTGCCGCCAACAATCGCTCGCATTCCTCGCGAATGACCGGATAGTGACGGGTCACCTCCTCGAGCGCCGGACACACCGTCGGGATATCGTAAAACACCGGGCGGCGGTCGCCGCCGACGTACCGCGCGAAGTAACGATTCAGCCAGGCTTTGGGTCCATGGTAGTCCATCGCCCCCTCCCCGCCCTCAGCTTGGGCGTCGGCCCTGTCCCGCTCCCCGAAACGGCCGAGACGACTTCTCGGCCGGAAGACCGCTAGAGTCGGGTGGCCGGAAGCTATGGTAGCCGGGCACGGCGGCCGTGGCAAGCCCCGTCGAGTACGCCAGATCACGTACGTAAATCAACCCGCAGACCGCGCTGCGCGATTCGACAGGAAACTGAGCGCACAAAGGACGCGGGGGAGCCGGAACTGATGCAGGACCGGTCTCGAACCGGGGACGGTACAGGACCGGGTAAACGAGTGGTGCCGGAGCCCGGGATCGAACCGGGACGCGCCTTGCGGCGCAAGGGATTTTAAGTCCCTCGCGTCTGCCAGTTCCGCCACTCCGGCACGTTCAGACGAGCCGGGTGACTCTAGCATCTGCCCAGGGAGCGATCAAGTCGGGGTGGACGATCCAACCCAGAAGAAAGAGGGAACGGCCTGAGGCCGTCGGCCGGTCTCAGGCCGCTCGCCAGGTCGGGGCGATGGGTTGGAGCGAGAAATCGGCCCGACCTGGAACCGGATGGGTGCCGCCATTAGGCTGCTTCGATCGCGGGCTTCTCCTCCTTCTTCGGCAGCAGCGTCTTGCTCCGCTCGATGGCCCGCTCCACGCCGGCTTTCACGCTGCGGCTGAACCGCGTCGCTTCCCACTTGGCCCGCTTCGCATAATGCCGGATTTGTCTCCGCGTCTCGGCGCCCGACTGCGGGGCCAAGAGAAGGCCCAGCCCGGC
>CAZTUO010000219.1:0-5736 GCA_964616355.1 uncultured Nitrospira sp. | reverse complement strand
TGTACCGCTCCCGATTTCTTGGACACTGTTGTAGCCGTATTCGGCCCGACCTGGGGGGCGCGACGGTCGGAGATCGTCGCGCCTGAGCCAATTGTGTGCGTCGGCTGTTTGCGACCGCCCATCAGTCTTCCAGATTGTAGGAACCATGAGCGCCTTCACGCCGCCTCCTGGACCGCCAGGAGGTCGCGGCGTACCTGGGCCGGCGAGCGAAAGCCAGGGCGCTCCACCAGCCACGGCTCGTTGTCCGTGACCAGCCAGGCCTGGAGCGCGTCACCCAGCTCCGCGACCGGGCGGAACGTCTTCACCCACAGCACTTGGTCCTTGAGTGTGCGGATGAACCGCTCGGCGACCCCGTTGCCCTCCGGGGCCCGGACGAAGGCCGGACTGGACGTGATCCCGGGGAACCGGAGCTCGGCCTGAAAAGCGTCACTCATATATGGACTCCCGTGATCGTGGCGGACCTGCAGGCCTGCCGCGATCCCGGCCGTGACGGGCCCGAACTGGCGCCGGACTCCTTGGCGGAGGGGCTCGAGGGCCTCGAAGCGGGTGGCGGTCTTCGCGGCATGGATCCCCACGCCTTCCAGCGTGCAATGGTCCACGCCGACGAACACCGTCACCAGGCCGTCCTCCAGCGTGACGGTACTGGGGGCATCGGTGCCCCACATCTGATTGGGCCGCGCGGTGACGATCGTGCCATCGTGGGCCCGTGGCCCCAAGGTCCGCTGGGCCCGGCTCGGCGCCAAGAGGCCCGCCTGGCACATCAGGCGGAGGACCCGGAGCTTGGAGGTGCGAATCCCCTGCACGCGGAGGCGGGCCCAGACCTTACGGGGCCCTTCGCCCAGAAACGGCGACGCGGCGAGCCCCTGCCGGATGTGGTTCAGCAGCGCCTCGTCGGTGTCCCTGGTCTTCGGGCCGCGCTTGGCCGGCTCCCGGGGCGGCTGCATCGCGCGGCCCTGCTGATGGGAAAATGTCGTCCGGCTCAGGCCCCACTCCTGGCAGACTCGGACCACACCATACGGCCGGTTGACGGAAGGCGACGAGGTGCGGCTCAGCGCGTCGACCTCCTGGCGGCCCAAGGGGTGCCACCTCGCAGACGCTGGACCGCCTCGCGGGAGAGTTCAAGGCGCATCGTGAGATCCCCGACCAAGGCCTTCAACCGGGCCAGTTCGTCATCTCGGCCATCGGCGGCCCGGCTCTTCAGGCTCGCATGGCCGCCGGCCAAGAACTGGTCCCGCCATTCGGACAGCCGAGCGGCCCAGCTCTCGGGACACGAGGTCCAGATCCTCCCCGCGCAGCACTCGCAGCACGGCCTCGACCTTCTTACGCGAGGAGCAGCGGCCTCGCTCCGCCTTCGATTTCGCCATGGACACCTCCATCATGAGGGGGCAGTATGCCCCAAATCAGTGTCCAAAGAAATCGTGGGGCGGGGGACAGTGCTTAAAGTGATGTTGTGGCGGCCTATGGTGGAGGAGATGGAAAAAGACAGGGGCGAGGAGGTCGTTGTGACGGACCGGAGAGCGTTTCACCAGGGGATTGTCAGCGATCTTTGAACCCAAGCTGTTTGAGGATTTCCTTGCAGAGCGTGTCGGCCAGTTCTTGGTGGCGGGGAACGGTCGCGGTGTCGTTGGTGACGGGATTGACGTAGATGTCGTGCTTGGCTCCGGGCCGCTTCTGGGGGCAACCGGGTCTTTGAAAATCCGGGAATGTGCGCGTCTGAGCTGCCTAGCCGGACTTGGCCGATGTTCGCGGCTACTTTGGCAAGGCCGAGATGACGGATCGCAGGAGCGCGTTGACTGATTCGGATGAGCGAAACACCGAGGCGACGTCGGGGTCGAGAACGACCGCGACGGTACCGCCCTTGAACCGACCTGCGAAGCGGTTGGGCCGTGCTTTGCGGTAATCGAATCGGTATTCGCGGCGCATGGCTTCGGGGCTCCCGCTTGCGCGTTTACGGCGAGACATTCTCTTCATAATCCTGTCGCTCCCTCTTTGTGGCTTTACGGGCGCTAAAGATTCGGACGGAACCCTGTCGCTCGGTGAAGCAGACGACAAGTAGACGGTCTCTGGTCGAGTGTCCAATGATGATTTCGCGGGGTTCCTCGCCAGAATGCTCCTCGTCGTCGAAAATGCGCGCGAGCGGATCGGCGAATACCGTGAGCGCCTCCTCAAACGAGACGGCATGTTTGGCTTGGTTGGCTGTAGCCTTCCGTGGATCCCATTGGAACCTCAGGCTCATCCAATGCTCATTAGCTTAACACAGCTCAGTTTTTTGCGTCGAACGGCTCTCCTGGCCCCATCAAGCCAGATAGAGTCTTGTAACTATCCACTCTTGTGGAAGTCGTGTCAAGCGCGCCCATGCTCCTGAATGGAGCTCCGTGCTATAGTGACGCCTGATGGGCAAGGAGCAGGACAGGGGCGAGAAGGTCGTCGCGACGAACCGGAAGGCGTTCCACGACTACCACATCGAGGAGAGGCTGGAGGCCGGGATCGCGCTCACGGGCACGGAGGTCAAGTCGCTCCGCGCCGGGCAGGTGAACCTCCGCGACAGCTACGCCGCCGTGGAGCGTGGCGAGGTCGTCCTGCACCATTGCCACATCAGCCCCTACAGCCACGGGAACCTCATGAACCACGAGCCCACCAGGCCCCGCAAGCTTCTCTTGCACCGGAAAGAGATCAACAAGCTGCTCGGCAAGACCCAGCAGAAGGGGCTCACGCTCGTGCCGCTCCGGATCTATTTCAACCCGCGAGGCCTCGCGAAGGTCGAGCTGGCGCTCGCCAAAGGCAAGAAACAGCACGACCGCCGCGAGGCGATCAAGGAACGCGAAGCCGGCCGCGAGGTCGAGCGGGTCCTGAAGGGCGGCCGACGAGGGGGCGAGTAACCCCTTCGCCCTCACAAAGCGGGCCCGATGCGGGCCGGCGGGGAGCGCCGACCGACACCGTCGCGCTGGGCGGGAAGCGAAGGTCAGGGCTGCATTCCTGCAAGGCCGCGAAATCCCTGCGCTCGGCGGAAGTCGCGCCGAGCCGATCGGATGACCCTGTCTGTGACGACTCCCGCACCAGGGACAACCGGGGAGCCGCCCCTTGCAAAGTTCTAATTAGAACTATTAGAATCGAACCTGTTGGCTGATGCCCCCGGGGCAGAGGGGGCTGGTGATGGCGCCGCAGCCTGATCGCGGCCGGCATGCTGGCCTATTCCCCGCGGGCAAGCCACAAGGCGAGGGGAACAGGCACCGGGTGCCAGCGAGCGGCCCCGCGACCGCGCGCCGCTCACCGGCGCCGGCCGCTGGCCGGTGGACGAGCCGGCCGCGGCGAGGCGACGTTTGACATCGAGGAGACGGAGGTCCGATGGCAGGGAGGCTGAGACCGGTCCGCCGCGACGGGGGCGCCGCCGATTCCGCGATCGGCTCGGAGGCGGTCGGGCAGCCGTCCGACGAGGACCTGCTGGATGCGTACTCCCGGGCGGTCGTTCGGGCCGCCCAGCGGGTCAGCCCGTCGGTCGTGAACATCGAGGTGCATGACCGGCCTCGCGGTCGAGACGGAAGCGAGGCGCGGGTGCCCCAGGAAGCGCGCGGGAGTGGGTCCGGCTTCATCATCGCGCCGGACGGCTTCATCCTGACGAACAGCCACGTGGTGCACGGCGCGGATCGGATCCAGGTGACCCTGTCGGACGGCCGGCGGTACGAGGCCCGCCTCGTCGGCGATGATCTGGATACGGACCTGGCGGTCATCAGAATCGACGGGCCGAGCCTGGCCCCGGTGATGTTGGGCGATTCACAACGCGTCCGCGTGGGGCAAGTGGCGATCGCGGTCGGCAATCCCTACGGGTTCCACTGCACGGTGACGGCCGGCGTCATCAGCGCGGTGGGCCGGTCGCTCCGGTCCACCTCGGGCCGGCTGATCGACAACGTGATCCAGACCGACGCGGCGCTCAATCCGGGGAACTCGGGCGGCCCGCTGGTCACGTCCCGCGGGGAAGTGATCGGAGTGAATACCGCGATCATCAGGCCGGCGCAGGGCCTCTGCTTCGCGATCGGGATCAATACGGCCACGTTCGTCGCGGGCCGCCTGATCAAGGACGGCAAAGTCCGGCGCGGGTATCTGGGCATTGGCGGGCAAAACGTGGATCTGCCGCGTCGGCTGGTCTTGTCGTATGGATTGGGCGCGGAGAGCGGCATCCTGGTCGTATCGGTGGAACCGCACAGCCCTGCGGAACGAGCGGGTGTTCAGGAGGGGGATGTCATCGTCGGCTACGGAGAGCAGACGGTCGCAAGCCTTGACGATCTGCACCGGCTCCTGGTGGAAGAACGGGTGGGCCTGCCTGTGTCGCTCACGATCATCCGGCGCGGTGTCAAACAGACGCTGGAAATTATGGCGGAAGAATCACCGGTTCGGGCACCGGAGTGAAACCCCGAGGGAAGGAGACGCGATCATGGAAACGATGCGGATGGCGGGCAAGGCCTCGACGATGGACATTCGGCGGGCGCATGAACGGTTTCATACCAAGATCGGCTGGCTGGATTCGTATCACAGTTTCAGCTTCGCGGACCACTACGACCCGCTAAACACCCATCACGGCCTGCTGTGGGTGAGCAACGACGACGTGATCAAGGCCGGCACGGGATTTCGGACGCACGCGCACCGGGACATGGAGATCGTCACCTGGGTGCTGGATGGTGAGGTGGAGCACAAGGATTCGGTTGGCAACAAGGGGATCATCTATCCGGGGCTCGCGCAGCGCATGAGCGCCGGGACGGGTATCTGGCATTCGGAGATGAATCCGCGGCAGGATAAAGACCTGCACCTGGTCCAGATGTGGGTCCTGCCCGATACGGAGCGCATCACGCCCGGCTACGAACAGCTCAACATCACGAACGAGCTGAACCGCGGCGGGTTAATCCCGATCGCTTCGGGCCTCGGCCACGGCGCCGCGATCTCGATCCGACAGAAGGGCGCCGTGCTGTGGGGCGGCCGCTTGAAGCCGAACGAAACGGTAACTGTGCCCGACGCCCAGTTCGTCCACCTCTACGTGGCGAAAGGCGCCACAACGTTGGAGGGCGCCGGGGCGCTCGAGACCGGCGATGCGGTCCGGCTGACGGCGGCCGGGTCGCGGCGCCTGACGGCCGATGCGACGGCCGGTGCGGAGGTGTTGATCTGGGAAATGCACTGAACCACGGTGAAAGGAGCCGGTGATGATCCTCGAGATCCACGTGGTCTCCGATGTGGTCTGTCCCTGGTGTTATATCGGGAAGCGGCGGCTGGAACGGGCGCTTCACGCTCTCGGCGGCCGGTACGAGTATCGGGTGGCCTGGCGTCCGTTCGAATTGAATCCCGGCATGCCTCCGGAGGGGATGGACCGCCTCCAGTATCTCGAGGCGAAGGTCGGCAGCGTTGCGGCGGTCCGGCAACTGGAAGCGCGTGGCGCGGCGGCGGGATCGGACGAGGGCCTCGCCTTTGCGTTCGACAAGATCCGCCGGACCCCGAACACGCTTGACGCGCACCGGTTGATCTGGCTAGCGGAGCGTGAAGGCGTACAAGACGCGGTCGTCGAAGAACTGTTTCGCAGCTATTTCACCGAAGGCGCCGATCTGAGTCGCCGCGGGACGCTGATCGAGATCGCCGGCTGGGCCGGCCTGTCTACCGACCAGATCGAGCGGTTTCTGAACGGCGAGGACGGCGTCGCGGCGGTGCAGGAAGACGAGGCCGCGGCCAAGCAGGCGGGGATCAACGCCGTTCCGC
>CAZTUO010000218.1:5529-5749 GCA_964616355.1 uncultured Nitrospira sp. | reverse complement strand
CGCTGCGCTACCACTGCGCTACACCCGCTCCCCGTAGATCCGAAAACGAAGGAGAGTCGCATCCTACGCTGGCCCGTGAAGGCAAGTCAAGGGCTCAGCGTCCTCCCTCATCTCCGGCTAGGCGGGGCTGAGCGTGAGGATTTTGCTCCGCGCGAGGGCCAAGAGGGCCTGCTGGGCGACCGCTGTCAGCCGTAAGAGCGTGCGTCGGGCGTGGTGGATG
>CAZTUO010000218.1:0-5499 GCA_964616355.1 uncultured Nitrospira sp. | reverse complement strand
CCCAGCTGAAAGGCCTCCAAGCGCTCGCGCATTGTGATGGCCGCGGGCAGCTCATAGCCCAGCAAAGCGGCCAGCGCGCCATCGGCACGCAGCCTCTGCAGGTCCTGGCAGCGCCCTCCCCGCCCGCGGCCCACGGCGGCAGGGGCCGGGCAACTGCTGCTGGTCGTGGAGAAAGCAGTTGAACCCGCCGCTCACGTTGTTCTGGTTGACCACACACGGATGGTCAAGGAAGTAGGGGCGCCGCAGGGGTGTCTCCGCTGTCCAGAGTCACTCATGAGAGGACGTCTTTCCAGGCAAGAGCACAGGGCTCAAGGATCCAAGGCCCAAGGGCCCTGCCTGAGCCCTGTCGAAGAGCTCAGGGAGTCTTCGCGCACCTGAGGCCGATGGAGTAGTTCCGGTTCGTCGGGCGGGTGTCGTACCGGATTCGGGACCATTTCCCCGAAGAGCACATCCCCGAGGGACGGCTGGGCCGCAAGCCCATCCCCACGCGCGCGGGCCTGGAAGCCGTGTTGTGGATTCGGAACACCGGTCGCCCGCTGCGGCGGTATCACCGTCGCTGGCTCGTCGAGTGGGGCGTCGTGGCGGTCTTGGCAAAGTGTAGTGGGAAGTGGTGAGCCCGTCGGTTTCCTTCGGCAAGCTCAGGACGAGCGGCTGGGCGAAGGGCTCGGGGCGAACGGCTTATGGCGGGAATTTTCGGCACGCCACATTAGCTCTTGGGTTTTGCCGCGAACACCTTGGCGTCGCAGACGAAGTACTTGATCTGCTTGAGGGGAATAATGAAGACCTCTCGTTCCGAGTCTATCTCCAATACTTCCATGTCGTCGCTGATGGTGTGGCGAATGGCGTCCTTGACCAGCAGCTCCTGGTTGTCCGTGAACACCACCTTGACCCAATAGATCACAAGCGACTCCTCCTGGGGATGCGTCATCCAGGGCTGCTGCAGGGCCCCCTCTTCGAAGCCGCGCCAGTTTACGGCATCGCCGACATGACGGCAAGCCTTTCCCCGACCTTTGCCTCTGACCGGCGGCTCACGGGCGCCCCAACTCGGCGGACCGTTGGGTGGCCGCCTCGACGGCGGCAATCAGCGCAGCCCGCACCCGTCCGTTCTCGAGCGCGTGGAGTCCGGCGATCGTCGTGCCGCCGGGCGAGGCGACCCGATCCTTGAGCTGGGCAGGGTGTTCCCCGCTCTCGAGCAGCATGCGGGCCGCGCCCAGGACCGTCTGGGTGGCCAATAACTGAGCAATGGGGCGCGGGAGGCCCACCTTCACACCACCATCCGCGAGCGCCTCCACAATAAGATAGATGTAAGCGGGCCCGCTGCCACTCAGCCCGGTTACCGCGTCCATCAGACGCTCTTCGACGACGACGACCTTCCCGACGGACTCGAAGATGGCTTCGGTGACCCGGCGCTCCTCGTCCGGAACTCCGGCGCCGATGGCGAGCGCAGTCACTCCTTCGAGCACTGAGGAAGGCGTATTGGGCATGGCCCGCACGACTTTCTTGGCCTGCGGCAGGTGCGCGAGCACCCGACTGATCGGGTAGCCCGCGGCGACCGAAATCACGAGCGTGTCCGGCGTAACAGCTGGGGCGACGTGATCCAGGACCTCATCCAGCACTTGAGGTTCAACACAGAGGGCTAGGATTTCGGCTTGGCGGGCGGCCCAGAGGTTGTCGTCGCCGACCCGGAGGCCGTAGCGCTGGGCAAGGTGCGCGCGGCGGTCGGGGAGGATGTCCGTCGCGCACATTCGCTCGGGAAGGAGGAGCCCAGCCTTCAGGATGCCGGCGACGAGGGCCTCGGTCATGTTCCCGCCGCCAAGAAAGGCCACCGGTCTATCGAGCGTCATGCGGCGATTATACTGATGGGTCCCCTCCCCTTCAACTCAGCCCGCTCGCAAGTGGCGCTCGCTG
This sequence comes from uncultured Nitrospira sp., assembly GCA_964616355.1. Lineage (GTDB taxonomy): Bacteria > Nitrospirota > Nitrospiria > Nitrospirales > Nitrospiraceae > CAZTUO01. Next base: position 3,591 of record CAZTUO010000218.1, on the reverse strand, counting down.
GCTCTTCTCTTGCGCGGCTCCCGAGGATTTGAGTAGAGTGAGGGCGTGTATTATCCTGCCAGTCCGGGGAACTGGACACGGCCCAGGAGGGGTAATTATGAGGGGCCCCTGGTTCGTTCTTCTCTTCTTCTTTGGCCTGTTTGTGACCGAGAGTCCCGCGCGGATGGAAGTCCTGACCGCCGCGCAGAAGGCGGCCCTGTTGAAGGCCCAGCGCGTCCTGATCGAGGTGATCGCCATCACCGACAGGGGCGCGATTGATCCGGGACCGCTCCAGGAGGTCGTGGTACGGCGGATGGGCGAAGTGGGGTACACCCCGATCACGGAAGCAGCTCAGCCCCACGACGTCGTCTTCAAGGTCAAGTGCGAGCAACGCAAGGTGTGGGAAGGGACACTCCGGTCCGGCGGCGACGCCGACCTGCCGGATTCCCCGTCGCGGGTCTGGAAAGGGCCGGCCTGCCAGCTCACCTACCTGCTTGAAGGACAGAAGCGGGGCTGGCACAAGGAGGTCCGCACCGACTTTCAGGACGCCGCGCAGGCCGCCCAGGAGGCCAAGGTGGAGGACCCGGGCGCCTATGCCATGGCCAAGCTAAAGGAGCGGCTGGAGGCCTACGACTTCCCGGTCCTGGTCACCGCGGAGTGGGGGCAGGAGGACCGGCTCCTCAAGCTGCTCGATGATCCGGCGACGCCGCCGGCCCGGCGGGTCTCGGTCGTGACGCAGCTCGGGGCGATCTTCTCGAAGAAGGCGGTCCCGGCGTTGCTCGTTGCGCTCAAGGGCCAGGACCTGGCCGTCGCAAAGGCCGCGGCGATTGCACTGGGCAACATCGGGGACAAGGATAGTATCCCGGTGCTGATCGAGATCATGCGGTCGGGGCCTCCGGGGCTCCGGGCCGAGGCGGCCAAGGCGCTGGGCTTGGTCGGCGCCCTCCACGGCGAGACCGCGGTCATTCCCTCGCTGCTCGAGAGCTTGAAGACCGACGACTTGGTGCTCAAGACCGAAGTCGTGTGGGCGCTCGGCAAGATTCCGGACAGCAAGTCCTTCGAACCGCTCTACAAGATCTACAAGACGCTTCAGAACGTGCGGGACCATGAAGCCGATCCCCAAATCAAGAAGCTGAAGGAGGCGCTGAATTGGAGCCTGAAGCAGATCGACACATGGGAATACATCCAGTAGCGCCCGCGCGGCGAACCGGAAGGATTCCGACAGGAGGGGGGCTTATGATGGTGCCCTTCGTCGTTCTTCTCGTGATCGTGTGTCTGCCCGTGGCCGAGAGCGTCGCGCGGATGGAGATCCTGAGCCCCGCGCAGAAGGCGGCCCTGTTGAAGGCCCAGCGCGTCCTGATCGAGGTGATCGCCATCACCGACAGGGGCGCGATTGATCCGGGACCGCTCCAGGAGGTCGTGGTACGGCGGATGGGCGAAGTGGGGTACACCCCGATCACGGAAGCAGCTCAGCCCCACGACGTCGTCTTCAAGGTCAAGTGCGAGCAACGCAAGGTGTGGGAAGGGACACTCCGGTCCGGCGGCGACGCCGACCTGCCGGATTCCCCGTCGCGGGTCTGGAAAGGGCCGGCCTGCCAGCTCACCTACCTGCTTGAAGGACAGAAGCGGGGCTGGCACAAGGAGGTCCGCACCGACTTTCAGGACGCCGCGCAGGCCGCCCAGGAGGCCAAGGTGGAGGACCCGGGCGCCTATGCCATGGCCAAGCTAAAGGAGCGGCTGGAGGCCTACGACTTCCCGGTCCTGGTCACCGCGGAGTGGGGGCAGGAGGACCGGCTCCTCAAGCTGCTCGATGATCCGGCGACGCCGCCGGCCCGGCGGGTTTTGATCGTCTCGCAGCTTGGCTACATTTTTTCCGACAAGGCCGTGCCGCGCCTCCTGAAGTTATTGCAGGAGCCCGACCTCGCTGTCGCGAAAGCGGCGGCGGTCTCGCTGGGGAACATCGGCAAGAAGGAGAGCATCCCCGTCATGATTCAGGTCATGCAGTCGGGCCCTCCCCAGTTGCGCCCAGAGGTGGCCAAGGGGCTCGGGCTCGTCGGGGCGCTCCATGGGGACCCCGCCATCATCCCGCCGCTCCTGGAAGCGCTCAAGTCCGACGACGTGCTGCTGAAGACTGAGGCCGCTTGGGCGCTCGGGAAGCTGCCGGATCGGCGGGCCTACGATCCGCTGTACCAGCTTTACAAGTCTCTGCAGAACGTCCGCGGTCCTGACGCCGATGCCCAGACCAAGAAACTGAAGGAGGCTGTCGCCTGGAGTCTGAAGCAGATCGACACCTACGACCAGCTCAACTAGCGCGGGCCGCTGCAGCCACACCCGCTCAGCCGGGCTGGGCGCTGGCCACGGGGAGTCGCGCGGGGCTCTTCCTGGCGACAAGCCTAGCTGTGTGGGGGTGGGCCCTGCTGAGCGTGGCGCAAGTCGTCGGCGAACAGGCCGAGATGGAGCGGTTGCAAGCCAAGGCCGAAGAGGCCATCGCCAACGAGGATGCTGAGGGCGCTGCGATGAACATGGGGAAGGCAGCCCTGATGGCCGCCCGGCTAGCCAAGCAGGCCGGGCCGCCGGCGCTCCAGCGCGGGTATCAAGCGGCCGAGGCCCTGTTCCGGGCCGAGGAGCACGCCTATCGCGCGATGGCGCTCTTCCAACGCGCCGGCGGCCAGCCCCCCGCCTCTTCTGGAGTGTGCGGAAGCCTGCGTCTCGCCCAGCAAAGCCTGCGTCGCGCGCTCGACCTGTTGGAAGGACCACCGGGCTCGTCGTCCGACTCCGCGCCCGCGTCGTTTCTGCCGCGGCTCCGTGCGTCTGCCGGGGAGTGGGTCAAGACGTTGGAGGGACTCGGCCAGGACTTTCAGTGCGGGTGAGCGAGGCACAGGGCGGGCGCGGACGCGGGTCAGCCTTCCTCCTCCGGGTTGATTGTGGGAAGCCCGAGCGGCCGGCAAGCTTCGAGCAGCCGCTGGTCCGAGCTGACGACGGACAGGCGCAGCGGCCGCAACTCCAAAGCCAGCGCCGCGTGGAGCGCTTGGACGGCGCGCAGGTAGGGGTAGTCGAGGATCAACTCCTTGGTCGAGGCGTAGGTCTGCTGCTGCGGGGCGACGTACTGGAACAGCCCCCGCCCGCATTCGGACTCGAACTTGAATACGACGGAATACCAGTCGTCGCGGGTCAGCTCGCCCTGGTGGGCCTTGGCGGCCAGGAGCGCGTAGAACTCGGGGACGACCGGAGTGCCGAGAATCGCGATCCGCCCCCGCTTGGTCAGCAACCGGTTGACCACGTTGGTGCCCCGCTCGGGACTGTACCGCTTGACCAGCGCCGTGGTATCGAAATAGTAGATCGGCATCTGTGCCTATTGCCTTCTCCCGAGCAGGCTTTCGCCGAGGCTGGTCCGCAGCTTGGACAGCCGGTCCTGGATCTCGTCGAGCGGCAGCTCTTCGTAGCCCTGCCTCTTGAGCAGCAAGAGCAGCTTCGCACCGTTGAGCTGCTCGCTGTCCCGGCGGAGGCGGGCGAGGACCGCCTCCTTGGCCGCCCGCCTCGGCGTGAGCTTTCCCGCGCCCGCCGGGTTCCTCTTGGTCCCCCGGTCTCCGGCTCCCTTCATGCGTCGCCCGT
>CAZTUO010000217.1:0-5870 GCA_964616355.1 uncultured Nitrospira sp. | reverse complement strand
ATCACGGGGACGGGCACGGAGTTTGCGGGTAGGCCTTGATCGAGCCGTGGAGCATGCCTTGCCGAACCGGACGTCCCTGCCACACGCTCTAGCCGGTGCTTCCGCCGGGACGCAGCGGCTGATCGTCGCCCTCGCCGGCTTGCTGACGGTGGGCGCAGCCTACTACGCGTTCGACCGCTGGGTTTGGCGGCCGCCGCTGCCAGAAGGCCTGATCCAGGCCAATGGTCGGATCGAGGGGGACCGCATCACGATCGCGAGCAAGTTCCCCGGACGGATCGCGGCGCTCCTGGTTCGCGAGGGCGACCGGGTGACCGCTGGTCAGGTGCTGGTGCAGCTCGACGACAGCCAAACCCGCGCCCGGGTGGAGCAGGCGAGGCAGGCCTTCGCGGCCCTGGAGCACAAGACCGAGGCCGCGCACCAGGACTATGCCGTGCTGAACCTGGAGGTGCCCCTCACGATCGAGGCGGCCCAGGCGCAGGTGGACCAAGCCAAGACCCTAGTGGCTCGGGCCCTCTCCGTGGAGAAGGAAGCCCGGAGCGACGTGGAGCGCTATCGCCGGCTGGCGGCCAACGACAACGCCTCGCGCCAACAGCTCGACCAAGCGGAGCTGCAGTGGGAGGTCGCACACAACGAGGTGCGCGCCGCCCGCGCCGCGCTCACGCAGGCCCGGAAGCAGCTTGCGCAGGCGGAGCTGGGCTGGAAGCGCATCCGCACGAAGGCGGGCGAGGTGGCCGCGCTGGAGCGCCAGCGCGACCAGGCCGAGGCGGCGCTCGCGGAGGCGGAGAGCGTGCTGGCCGACCTCACGATCCGCGCGCCCACGAACGGGACGATCACCACGAGGCTGGCGGACGTCGGGGAGGTCGTCTCGGCGGGCGCGCCCCTCCTGGAGATTGTGGACCTGGACCGGCTCTACCTTCAGGTGTATGTGCCCGAGGCGCAGATCGGGAAGCTGCGGCTCGACCTCCCCGCCCGCATCTACACGGATGCCTTTCCCGACCGGCCCTTCGAGGGCCGGGTGCGGTACATCGCTTCCCGCGCCGAGTTTACGCCGAAGGAGGTCCAGACACCGGACGAGCGGGTCAAGCTGATCTACGCGGTGCGGATCTACCTGACCGAGAACCCGGACCACCGCCTGACGCCGGGACTGCCGGCCGACGCCGTGATCCGCTGGAAGGAGGAGGCGCCCTGGGCGAAGCCGAGATGGTGAGGAAGAAGCGGGGGTGACGAACTGTGCAAGCCTCTCCGTGTCCATCCCTTCCATCCCCGCCAGAGCAGAGGGAAGGAAGGACTGCAAAATGCTTCAGAGGGGAATAGTCCCATGAACTCCGCGACGCCGATCGTCCGCGTCTCCGGTTTCGTTAAACGCTATAAGCGGCACGTCGCGGTCGAAGGGGTGGACCTCACGGTCTGCTCCGGGGAGATCTACGGCCTGATCGGCCCGGACGGGGCAGGCAAGAGCAGCCTGCTGAAGGCGATCGCGGGCGTCCTGGCCTACGAGGCCGGCACGGTCGAGGTCTTCGGCGTGACGGTGGACTCCCAGCGCGCGGCGGAGCGGGTCAAGGGCCGGCTGGGGTTCCTCCCGCAGGGATTGGGGCAGAACCTCTATCCGGACCTCTCGGTCGAAGAGAACGTCGACTTCTTCGCGCGCCTCCGGCTCGTGCCGGAGGCGGACCTGGCCGCGCGCAAGGAGCGGCTGCTCGGGCTCACGAGGCTCGCCGAGCTCCGCGACCGGCCGATGAAGCACCTCTCGGGCGGGATGAAGCAGAAGTTGGGGCTGGTGTGCACACTGATCCACGAGCCGGCCCTGCTCATCTTGGATGAGCCGACGACCGGCGTGGACCCGGTCTCGCGGCGCGACTTCTGGGCCATCCTCGCCGAGCTGGTCGAGGGGCGGGGGCTGACCGCGCTCGTGTCCACGGCCTATATGGACGAGATGCCGCGCTTCCACCGGCTGTCCTTCCTGTTCCAGGGCAAGGTCCTGGCCGCCGGCGAGCCGGCCGCGCTGCAGGGGCCTGGCGCCGGCACGGAGAGAGACGATCCGGAGGCGGTCTTCCTCGCACTGGTCCGCCGCCAAGCGGTTGCCGCGCCCCTCAGCCCGCCGCCGCACCTCCGCCCCGCTCCTGCTCCTGTGGATGGCGCGGCGATCGAGGCCCGAAGCCTCGTGCGGGACTTCGGCGGCTTCCGCGCCGTGGACCGGGTGAGCTTCCGGGTCCGGCCCGGCGAGATCTTCGGCCTCCTCGGCGCGAACGGCGCCGGCAAGACGACGGTCATCAAGATGCTGACGGGGCTCCTGCCACCGACCGCCGGAGAGGGCTGGGTTGCCGGGGCCGACATGCGCCGCGCCGGGCTCGCCATGAAGGAGCGCATCGGGTATGTCTCGCAGGCCTTCTCCCTCTATCTCGATTTGACGGTCTGCGAGAACCTTCGGCTGTTCGCCGGCCTCTACGGGTTGAGCGGCCGCGAGGCGGGGACGCGCGTCGCGGCGCTCCTCGACCTGGCTGGCTTGCAGGGCGTCGAGCGCGACTTGGCCGGACGCCTCCCCGTGGGCGTCCGCCAGCGCCTGGCCCTCGCCTGCGCGCTCGTGCACCGGCCGCGCGTGCTCTTCCTGGACGAGCCCACCTCCGGGGTGGACCCGCTCGGGCGCCGCCGGTTCTGGGAGATCCTGCTGCGCCTCGCCCGCGAGGACGGCGTCGCCCTGCTCGTCACGACCCACGACATGGGCGAGGCCGAGCACTGCGATCGCCTCGCGCTGATGTACGCCGGCCGCGTGGTGGCGGAAGGCTCGCCAGCGGAGCTCAAGCGCCAGGTGGAGGCGGAGGCCGGCCAGCTCCTCGCCATCGTCGCCGATCAGCCGGGTAAGGCGGTGCTGGCCCTCCAGCGGGCCGGGTTCGCTGGTGCGGCCCTGTTTGGGACCCGCGTCCACCTCTTCTGCCGAGACCCGGTCCGCGACCGGGACTGCGCCTGCCGGACGCTGGAAGCGACCGGCGTGGCGGTCCGGTCTGTGGCGCGGCGGCCGCCGAGCCTGGAGGATGTCTTCGTCTATCGGGTGACGGCGCTCGAAGCGAAGGAACGGGCCGGGCGGCCGGAGGCCGTGGCATGAGCCGCCGCCGCATCGCCGCGCTCATCGCCAAGGAATGGCGCGAGACGGTCCGTGACCGGCTGTTCCTGGCCCTCGCCTTTCTCCTGCCCATCCTCTGGATGACGGTCTTCGGCAACGGCCTCGTGTTCGACGTCGAGCGCATTCCCTACGCGGTGCTGGATCAGGACCGGACGCCGTTGAGCCGAGACTACCTGTCCCGCTTCTCGGCGTCGCGCTACTTCGAGTTCCGGGGGACCCTCGGGAGCGAGCGCGAGGCCGACGCCCTGCTCCGGAGCGCGACGATTCGGGCGGCCGTCATCGTCCCCGAGGACTTCGCCGAGCGGTTGCTGGCTGGCCGGCCCGCCACGGTCCAGACCCTCCTCGACGGGACCTTCCCGCTCCACGCCGACCTCGCCAAGGGCTACGTGATCGCCATCAACCAGGCCTTCTCCGAAGAGCTGCTGGCGGACCACCTCAGCCGCACGAGGGGGCTAGCGCGGGCGGCCGCGCGCCGGCTGGTCCGGCCGGTGACCCTGGAGGTCCGGTACCTCTACAACCAGGAAGTCCGCAGCACCTGGTCCATGGTGCCGGCGATGATGATGTTCACGCTGATGCTCGTCTCCCCCCTGCTGACGGCACTCGGGGTCGCCCGCGAGAAGGAGCGCGGCTCGATCTTCAACATCTACTGCTCGACGGTCGGCCACCTGGAGTTTCTGATCGGTAAGCTGGCGCCCTACGTTGGGATCTCCGCCGTGAACGCGGTCGTCCTGTGGATCATGGCCGTCGCGCTCTTCGATGTGCCGTTCAAGGGCGATCCCCTGTTCTTCTGCGCGGCGTCGCTTCTGTTCTCGCTCGTCAGCACCGGGATCGGGCTAGTGGTGTCGCTCCTGGTCCGGACGCAGATGGCCGCGCTGATCATCACGATCGTCCTCGTGATGCTCCCGACGATCCTCTTCTCGGGGCTCCTCGTCCCGGTGGCGTCCCTGAGCGCCGGGGCCAAGGTGCAGGCCCACCTGTTCCCGGCCATGTACTACACGGACATCGTGCGCGGCAGTTTTCTCAAGGGACTCGGCCTCGGCGGGCTATGGCGGGACCTCCTCGCGCTGGCCGCCTTCGCCCTGGTCCTGTGGCTGCTCGCCTACGGGCTGTTCACGAAGCGGCCCACAACCTGAGAAGGAGCGGTCCGAGCGATGACGGTCCGAGCGGGTGTCAGGACTTGGTGGCTGCGGCTGGCCGTGCTGACCAGAAAGGAGCTCCTCCAACTGGGGCGGGACCTGCCGCTGCTCCTGTTTCTCGCCTATTCCTTCTCGCTCTCCGTGTACGTCAGCGGGGCGGGGATCAGGATGCAGCTCACGCACGCCGCCCTGCTCGTCCACGACGGGGACCACAGCGCCCTGTCCCGGGACCTGATCCACCGATTCCGCCAGCCCTATTTCCGCCTGCTCGGAGAGATGGCCCACCCGGCCGAGGGCCTGCGCCGGCTGGACGAGGGCTCGGCCATGCTCGTGCTGGACATCCCACCCCGCTTTCAAGAGGCGATCCGGAGCGGGTCGCCGGCGACGCTCCAGCTCCAGGTGGACACGACGAACGCGCCCCAGGGCCTCTCGGCGGCCGGCTACGCGGCGCGGATCGTCGGCGGCTTCGCGCTGGACGCCGCAGCGGGAGCGGGCGGCAGCGGACCCCTCGTCACGAGCGCGCATCGCGTCTGGTTCAACCCCAATCAGGACGAGGCTTGGTTCCAGTCCATCTCGCACCTGCTGCGCATGATCACCCTCTTCGGCCTCCTGCTGCCCGCGGCCGCCCTGGTCCGCGAGAAAGAGCGCGGCACGGTGGAGCAACTGCTCGTGGCGCCGGTCACGCCGTTCCAGATCATGTTCTCCAAGATCCTGGCGATGATGGCCGTGATCCTCGCCGCGACGGCCGTCGCGGTGTACGGGGTGCTCCAGCCGGCCTTCGGCGTGCCGATGAAGGGCAGCGGCGTCCTGTTCTTCCTGCTGACCGCCCTCTACGGCTTCACGACGGCCGGCCTCGGGCTCCTGGCCGCGACCGTTGCGCGGAACCAGGCGCAGGTCGGGATGATCTCGCTCCTCGTGGTCGCGCCGATGCTCATGCTCTCGGGCCTCTCGACGCCGTTCGAGGCGATGCCGACCTGGGTGCGGTCACTCATGACCCTCTCGCCGCTCCGGTACTACATCGACGTGACCTACGGGCTCTTCCTGAAGGGGGCGGGGCCGGCGGATCTCTGGAAGCCGGTAGGGGCCATGGTCTTGCTCGGCGGAGGCCTCTTTTCATTTGGCCTGTGGCGTTTCCGTAGGCAGTTCGGTTAAATAACGCCTACAGGAGGGGGCCGTGGCCGAAACGGGGGCGCCAGCGCAGCCGGCGGAGGACATCGAGCCCGACGTCTCGCTCGACGAGGCCGGAAGCTTGACGTGCACGGGCCCGTGGACGATTCCGCACCTCGCCCGCGTGGAGGCGCGCCTGGCGGCCCTCCTCCAGGCCGGCGGCGAATCTTGCGGGCGCGTGGTGGCCTGCGAGGCGAGCGGGATCACCGCCATGGACACGGGCGGGGCCTGGCTCCTCCGGCGGACCCTCGACGGGTTGCGGGCGCAGGGGCGCGAGGTCGCGCTGCGAGGGCTGGAGCCGCGGTTCGCGGAGCTGCTGGAGATCGTGGGCCGGCACGCGCCGGCCGAGGGGCCGGAGCGCGAACCCGTCGCGCCGCCGCTGGAGCGGCTCGGCCGCGCCGCCTGGAACCGGGTGCTCCAAGGGCCGCGCGCCCTCTCCTTCCTGGGCG
>CAZTUO010000216.1:0-5871 GCA_964616355.1 uncultured Nitrospira sp. | reverse complement strand
ATCCTCGACGAGCCGACCAGCTCGCTGACCCGGGCGCCGGTCGAGTACAGGGTCTCCAGGATCGCTCGGTCCCGGAGGGCCAGGAGCCCGTCCCCGTCCGGCACCTCCATGAGCGCGGTGGCCTCGTCCTTCGTGAGCACGCGCGGGAGCGGGCGCGGCAGCTTCGGCGTGCGGACCTCCGCCGCGGGATTGGTCGTCGCGCGCCCCTCGCGGATGAGGAACCGGTACAGGCCGCGCAGGGCAGCCAGCTTGCGCGCGAGCGAGGATTTCTTCTCGCCCCGCCGGTCCAGCCAGGCTAGGAAACTGCGGACCGTCACCGAGTCCACGTCGCCGGGCGCGAGCGGCCCGGCGCCGGCCGGCCGCTGCGCCGCCGCGAACGCGAGGAACTGGCGCAGGTCCGCCCGATATGCGCGAATCGTCTCGCGGGACGCTCCTCGCTCGACCTCAAGAAACGTCACGTAAGCCCGAATCGCGTCTTCCATTCCTCCCAGTCCTTGAGCGCGCGCTCGCCGATGAGGCGCCGCTTCAGGTCCTTGTCGCGGACTCGGGCGGGCAGCGGCGGGAAGAGCCCGTAGTTCGTGTTGATCGGCTGGAAGTGGCGCGGGTCGCTGGTCGTGATGTAGGTGATCAGGCTCCCGTGTGCCGTCGTCGGCGGCGGGGTGACGAGCGGCAGCCCCGCCAGCCCGCGCGCGGCGTTGATGCCGGCCAGCCCGCCCATCGCTGCCGATTCGGTGTACCCCTCCACGCCCACGATCTGCCCGGCGAGGAAGGCCGTCGGGCGCGCCTTGAGCTGCAGCGTCTCCCGCAGCAGGAGTGGCGCGTTCACAAAGGTGTTGCGGTGGAGGCTCCCGTAGCGGAGGAACTCGGCTCGCTCCAGGCCGGGGATCATCCGGAACACCCGCCGCTGCTCGGGGTATGTCAGCTTCGTCTGGAAGCCGACCATGTTGTAGCAGGTGCCGTGGCGGTTCTCGGCACGGAGCTGGACCACCGCGAAGGGGCGCGCGCCCGTCTTCGGGTCCTCCAGCCCGACCGGCTTGAGCGGCCCGAACAGCATCGTCTGGCGACCGCGCTCAGCCATGACCTCGATCGGGATGCAGCCTTCGAAGTAAGGCGTCTTCTCGAAGTCCTTGGGTTGCACCCTCTCGGCGGTCAGGAGCGCCTGGTAGAAGGCCTCGTAGGTCGCCTCGTCCATCGGGCAGTTCAGGTAGTCGTCGCCGCCTTTGTCGTAGCGCGAGGCGCGGAAGACCACGTCCATGTTGATCGACTCGGCGTCCACGATCGGCGAGATCGCATCGAAAAAATACAGGTGCTTCGCATGGGTCAGGTCCCGGAGCGCCGCCGACAGCCGCTCCGAGGTCAGCGGCCCCGTCGCGACGATGCAGACGCAGTCGGGCGGGACCTCCGTCACCTCCTCGCGGAGAATCCGGATCTGCGGGTGGCTCTCGAGCGCCTGGGTGATCCGCTGGGCGAACTGCTCGCGGTCCACGGCGAGCGCCGAGCCGGCGGGCACGCGCACCTCGTCCGCCACGCGGATGACGAGCGAGTTGAGCCGCCGCATCTCTTCCTTGAGGATGCCGGGCGCGTTCAGGATGTCTGCGGAGCCCAGCGAGTTCGAGCAGACCAGCTCGGCCAGGAGCCCGGTCTTGTGCGCTGGCGTGGCCTCCTTGGGCCGCATCTCATAGAGGGTGACCCGCGCTCCGCGGTTGGCCGCTTGCCAGGCCGCCTCGCAGCCCGCGAGTCCGCCCCCGATCACCACCACATCGTCGCGCATGGGCGCAAATTCCTCGTGAAAATGGCATTCTACGAGCCGCCCGAAGTGGAGTCAAGGACAGCGCCCGCAGGCCCCCGCGTTGACTGGTGCAAAATCGCCGTGCTAGACTCGCTGCTCGGGTGGGCGATTAGCTCAGTGGGAGAGCGCTTCCCTCACACGGAAGAGGCCACTGGTTCGATACCAGTATCGCCCACCACGCCAAGCTAGCTCGACTGCCGCGCTCTGAACTGTGCGCGGCAGAGCCGTACCTTCGGTGGTCTTTTCTCTTCCACTCACGCTAGCCTGGGCCGCTCGCCTCTCAATTGCGGCGAGCGGGGCCGTACCTCCAGTAATCATCGTTTCTTCTCCCCAATCGTCCTCTCGCTGGACAAGCGCCTCGGCTTGGGCTACAGTTTAAGCGATTGATCCGGAGCAGCCGCTTTTGCAGGGCTCTGGCGTTGACCGTCAACGGGTGAGGGAAGCGATGCAACGACTCCATGTGCTGGCCGGCATGGCTCTGGCCCTGGCGCTGTTCGCAAGCGGTTGCGCGAGCCGTCAGGAATACAAGCAGACCCAGCTCCTGACCGTGTACTCGTCCATGGACAGCATGGCGCTCGTCTATTCCGATCCGGTCGCCACCTCGCCGCTCAACGATCATCCTCTGCGGTGGGTCGGCTTTCTCCTCCACCCGATCGGCGTCGGGGTTGATTCCCTGATCAACCGGCCGCTCTACGGCGCGGCCTCCGGCGTGCCCGCGGTGACCGGCTTCAACAGCGAGGACGCGATGCTCGATGCGCAGCGCCCCAGCCGGGCCCGGCGGTAAGCCACCCGCCTGGCCTGCTGCGGGCGCGGCCGGTCCCGGCGTTGCCACCCCTCGCCTCGCTGCTCCGATGACTCCCGGCGATTCCGATCCATGCGCGGTAGTCCCTCGGTGATCCCGGTCCCGCGCGGCCTGCGGTGGGGGCTCTGCCTGTTGGCTGCGGCCTTGGACCTCTCGGCCTGCGTGGAAGGTCCGCCTCCGTCGCGGCTCCCGCCGTCGGCCAGCGACCTCCCGCTGCTGAAGACGATCAAGCTCTGCGACCGCAAACCGGTGGTCCTGGCGCGGCTGCCAGGCGAGCGGCACCCCTGGGGCGCAGGCGAAGAGGTGCGCGTCTCCCGGACCGCCGCCGAGTCCGGCGCCGAGGAGTCGCTGTTCTTCGATCAGGATGGCTTGCTGGTCGGCGCGCTGTTCGTCTTTCCGGGTGGCCTCAAGCTCGATCGGTACCCGGTGCTGCGCGACACCCTTTCGAAACTTCCCACGAGCACGGAGTTCTACGTCAACGTCGCCGGGCTGACCAGCCAGCGCGACTTCACCAGCAGCCGGCTGCTCCGCACCGGGGACGAGAGGAGCACGACGGAATACCTCGTGCTCGGGGACGCGGAGGCCCCTACGCTCCTGATGGCGTCCATCGCTGTAGATCCCTACGTCACCCTGCTGAGCGTGCACCGGCGGGACTTCCTGGCCCGGATCGAGGCGCCGGCCAAGGGCGGGCGGGGGGCACGGAAGGGCCCGGGCGTCGAGGACAAGGAACCCTTCGGGGCGCTCCAGCAGTTCGCGCGCGGCGAGACTGCGCAGTTGGGTTACTGCGGGGCCCGCAACCACGACCTCGCCGTCGAAGCCTACGGGCAGTCGCTCACCCAGGGGCTCTCCAACCCCGCCCAGGTCGCCGAAGCCCACCACAAGCTGGGTCTGGCCTGGATGGGCAAGGGCCGGCTCGACCGCGCCCGGGATGAGCTGATCCACGCGCTCCAGATCCAGCCCAACCGCGCGGACGTCATCAATAACCTCGGCGAGGTCTACCGGCGGCTCGGCGACCCGTCGAAGGCGATCGCCGCCTTCGAGCGGGCCGTGACCCTCAAGCCCAACTATGCGCTCGCCCGCTTCAACCTGGCGGAGATGTACGAGACGCTCAACCCGAAGCAGGCGCTCTCGGAGTACGAGACCTACCTGGCGATCGTGGAGGGAATCCCCGAGGAAGAGGAGCGCGCGAAGCAAGCCCGTGCCCGCATCGAGGCGTTGAAGCGGTGAGGCCTGGGGCGAGCGGCTACTGGCGGATCTTTTCTTCCTGCTCCTGGAGCGTCTTGCACTCGATGCAGAGCGTGGTGACGGGACGCGCCTTCAGTCGCTTCAGCGGAATCTCCTGGCCGCAACGCTCGCAGATCCCGTAGGTCCGGGTGGACATCCGGTCGAGGGCCTCATCGATCTTCTTGAGGAGCTTCTGCTCCCGCTCCTTGAGGCGCAGCGTGAAGTTCTGGTCAATCTCCGCAGCCGCCTGATCGGTGAGGTCGGGGTAGGACTCGAACTCGTGCCGGACGGCCAGCGTGCCGTTGACCTCGCCCAGCAGGCTGTCGCGCTGGCGCTCGAGCTCCCGCCGGATCTCCTCGTATTTGCCGAGAGGCTGCACCGCCTTCGCAGCCCGCTTCGGCTTGGCGAGCTTCGCAACCCTCTTGGACATCCCCCTCCTCCGTCGAGCATCCCGGGATGGGCCGGAAAGAGCCTTGATTGTAGTCGAAGCCTCCTGGTCAGTCAATGACGCGGGAATGGTTCCACATCCACCGGGTTACAGTTCCCGCCGGCCTTCCAGGGACTTCAGCAGGGTGACCTCGTCCGCATATTCGATATCCATGCCGACCGGGATGCCGTAGGCGATCCGGGTCACGCGGACGCCGGACGGCTTCAGCAATCTGGTCAGATAGATGGCGGTCGCCTCGCCTTCGATTGTGGGATTGGTCGCCAGGATGACTTCCTGGACCTCGCCGCCGTGGACGCGCTCGATGAGGTCCTGGGCCCGGATGTCCGAGGGCCCGACGCCGTCGAGTGGCGACAGCGACCCGAGCAGCACGTGGTAGAGCCCGCGGTAGGCGCCGGCGCGTTCGATCGCGTAGAGGGTGCTGGGCTCTTCCACGACCAGGATCTTCGTGCGGTCGCGCTTGGGATCCCGGCAAAACTCGCAGAGGTCCCCCTCGGCGATGTTCCGGCAGAGGCCGCAGAAAGCCAGGCCGTCCTTGACGGCGCGGATGGCGTCCGCCAGCCGCAGCGCGTCCTCCCGGTCCGCCTTCAAAAGATGGAAGGCGAGGCGCTGCGCGGTCTTCTGGCCGATGCCCGGCAGGCGCACCAGCTCCCGGATCAGCTTGGCGAGCAGGCCGTCCTGATCCATCCCCATCGCGTCGCCTTCGGTCAGAACAGGCCCGGGATCCGGAGCCCCCCGGTGACCGCCCTCATCTCTTCGGTCACGAGGTCGCGCGCCTTCCGCAGCGCGTCGTTGGTGGCTGCTGCGATCAGGTCTTGCAACAGGTCCACGTCCCCCGCCTTCATCACCTCGGGATCGATCCTCACGCTGACGATCTGCTGCGCGCCGCTCACCGTGACAGTCACCATGCCGCCGCCCGCCGTGCCCTCCACGGTCTTGGCGGCAGCCTGCTCCTGGACCCGGGCGAGCTGCTCCTGCATGGCCTGGGCTTGCTTGACGAGATTGCCGAGGTTGCCGAACGGATTCCTGGACATCACGATGCCTCCTTCTGCGGGGCGACCTGCCGGACCTCGACGAGGTCCCCGCCGAACAGCTCCAGGGCCTGCTTGACCAGCGGATGGGCCCTGGCGCGCTCGAGCAGCGCCCGCTTCCGATCCTGTTCCTTGGCCGCGCGCACCTGGGCCAGGCTCGGGCTTGCCGCTTGCCCGTCCGGCAGCTCGGTGACCTGCACGCGAACGGGGCACCCCGCCAGCTCCGCGCAGATCTCGCCGACCGCCCGCAGGCTCTCTTCCCGCCGCATCTTCGCCAGGGCGATCGGCGCCGTCTCGGGATAGCCGATCACGACCTGGGTGCTGTTGGCGGACAGCAGGGTGCCGGCCGCGAGCGCGGGAGCGAGGTTCGGATGCACCACCTCGACCTGTTCGAGGAGCCGCTCCCAGTTCAGCGCCAGGGGGCGCGCTGCCTCGTCGGCCGGCTCGCCGCCGCCCGCGGCAGGGAGGGCCGCCGGCACTGCCTGAGCCCGCAAGGGTGCGGGCCTCCGGGCTGGCGCGACCGGCTGGCTCGCGGGCGGAGATGGCTGCGAAGTTGCGGCTCCTGGCTGGAGCCTAGCCG
>CAZTUO010000215.1:0-5875 GCA_964616355.1 uncultured Nitrospira sp. | reverse complement strand
CTGTCGTTTCCGCCAGTGTTCCAACTCATGTTCTTCGCCTACGCGATGCTCGGCGCGGGCATCTTCATCCTGCTGGACGCCCCCGCGATCAAGCCGGTAAGCGGGGCCAAGGCGGTGACCGCGATCATCGGCTTCTACATCGTCCTCTGCGCGGTGTACATCGGCGGCGCGTCGCTCTGGCCTCAGTATGATCCCGAGGACGAGAAGGGGAAGATCGAAAAGCTGCTGAAGGCCCGGCGCGCCGCGACCGAGCAGGGCAAGGCGGAGGAGCTGATCGCGCGCACCAAGGCGCTGTCCGAGAAAACGGAAGCGCTCATGGCGCGCCTCCAAGCGGTCGCGGGCGACGCGGTGGCCGCCGTCCCGCCGGACGCCAGCGGAGGCAAACCCGGCGCGATGCCGGCGGTGGCCAGCGGGAATCTCGTGGCGCTCGGCAAGGAGCAGTGGGACCTCCAGGAGTGCTACAACTGCCACAAGCTCTTCGGCGAGGGAGGCAAGAAGCGAGGGCCCGAGATGGATAACATCGGGAACCTCATGAAGCCCGAAGAGCTCAAGCAGAAGATTCTCGATCCGCAGAGCTGGATGGCGGAGGGCTTCGAGAAGGAATACGAAAAGAAGAAGATGCCGGATAAGTACAAAGAACTGATGACGGATCAGGAAGTGGACGCGCTCGTCGCGTTCCTCGCGACGCTCAAGAATCCGGCGGTGAACACGCCGAAACCGATCAAGAAGAAGTAACGCCGTGCCGCAACCGAAGCTCAAATCCAAGGTTCTGTGCACCGACCGGCCGGTGGGCGAGGTCACCCGCGTCATCGTGGATCCGCTGTCTCGCGAGATCAGTCACATCGTGGTCGGCGGGAACGGGCTCGGCCCGCTCGAGCGGCAGGTGCCGGCCGGCCAGATCCAGACCGTGACGGGCGACTCGGTGCTGCTCCGCGCCGCCTCCACCGAGCTGGAGCAGTTCCCGGCGTTCCAGCGCGACGACTACGTCACGGTCAAGGAAGTCGAGATCGCCCACTTGGAGGACCACCTCCACGTCGTGCCCGGCGAGGTGCTGGTGCCGCTCCCCGAACTCGAGCGGGACGTCAAGCGCCGGTCGTTCTTCACCAGCCTCACCCACGCGATCGGCATCCTCATGGGCCTCCCGCTCGTGTACCCGGTCATCCGCTACCTCATGAAACCGATGTACGCCCCCTTCGACAACACCTGGCTCAAGATCGGCAACGTGAGCAAGATCAGGACCGAGGACGTGGGGGTCCAGTTCAAATACAAGAAGAAGGTCAAAGAGGCCTTCATGCCCGAGGCGGAGATCGAGAAAAACGTCTGGATTCTGAAGGCCTCCCCGGCGACGATGGAGAAGGTCTATCGGGGCAAGGACATGGAGTTCCGCGACTCGACCGGCCGCGTCGTCTGGGTCAACAAGAAGGACTTTCCCTACATCGTCTTCTCGGGGAAATGCCCGCACCTCGGCTGCGGCTACAAATGGCGCTCCCACAAGACGCTGGGGCAGGTCTTCCTCTGTCCCTGCCACCTGAGCATCTACAACGCGGCCGGGGAGGTGCTCGACGGCCCGGCCCCCCGGCCGCTAGATGCGCTGCCGATCCGGGTGTCCGCCGCCGGCGACATCGAGATCATCGACATCGAATACAAGGCAGGTGTCAAGGAACAAATCCGACTCGTCTGATCGCACCGAGGGGCAGTCATGAGTAGCGATAGTCGTAGGCTAAAGGCCCTGTGTCTTGCGCTCTTAGCCGTCATTGTCATCGACACCGGATTTCTTGTTCAGGCGGATTTCTTACCCAGGGAGGCCTGTTTCACGCTGGCAGCCATGACCGCTGTGGCGGGCCTGGCCCCGGTGGTGTTTGCCCTCTCTCTCTTCCGCCACGAACACGGCCCCCTCTGATGGGACAGAAGTTATCGGAAGAAGCCATTGCTGTACACCACACAAAGGTAGGGTCATGACGGACCTTGGGGCAATTGCGATTGGCATGGGACTTGCCGCGTTCGGCTTTTTCGGGGCGGCGCTTGGTATCGGATGGATCTTCTCGACTATGATCGCCACACTCGGTCGGCAGCCGGAGGCGGAAGGCCGCGTTGCCAAGTACATGTGGATCGGATTTGCGCTAGTGGAAGCGATCGCGTTGTACGGATTGGTGATCGCGTTCATCATCATGGGGCTCCGTCCGAAGTAGCGGGGCCTTCCGAGCTGCGAGTTCTTCGCAAAGGGCTATGAAGACCGTCCTTGACAAGGTCGTAGGGTTCGTTGATGAACGCGTCGGCCTGAAGACCATTCAGGCCAAGATGCTCAACGAGCCCGTGCCGGGAGGGTCGCGCTGGGCGTATGTCTTCGGCTCGGTGCTGCTGTTCGTGTTCGTCATGCAGGCCGTCACAGGCATCCTGCTGATGTTTTACTACGTCCCCAGTGCCGATCACGCCTATGCGAGCACTCAGTACATTATCCATGAAGTGGATTACGGCTGGTTCATCCTGAGCTACCACTTCTGGGGCTCCTCCGCGATGGTGGTGCTCGTGGTCGCGCATATGTCCCAGGTGTTCCTGTGGGGTGCGTACAAGAAGCCGCGCGAGATGATCTGGCTCGTCGGGCTGGCTCTGTTCGGGATCGTCATGGCCTTCGGCTTCACGGGCTATCTCCTGCCTTGGGACCAGCGGGCCTACTGGGCGACGACCGTCGGCGTGGAGATCATGGACAAGACTCCGGTCATCGGCGACTTTATCGCGCGCTTCCTCAAAGGTGGACCGACTCCCGGGCAGATGACGCTCAGCCGCTTCTTCGTGATTCACGTGATGATCTTGCCGGCGGCGCTGATGGGCCTCGCCGGGCTCCACTTATTCCTGTTCCGCAAGGCCGGACCCGCCGGGCCGTTCCGGGGCAGCCCCGAAGAGCTCCGGGCCAAGACCGACTATTTTTTCCCCAGGCAGGTGTGGAAGGACATCGTCGCGATGGCGGCCGTCTTTCTCACGATCTGTACGTTGGCCTTCATCGAGCCGGTGGTGCTGCTGGAGGAAGCGACGCCGGATCCGGGCGAGTACCATCCCGAGCCGGAATGGTATTTCTTGTTCCTGTTCCAAATGCTGCGGCTCAAGATCTTCGCCGGGGAGTTCGGGCAGTTCCTCGGAGCGGTCGCGATCCCCGGCGCCTTCATGCTGTTCCTGGCCGCGCTCCCATTCATTGACCGGAGCCCCGAGCGCGACATTTTCAAGCGGCCGGTGGCTCTGGTCGGCTGGTTGATCGTCATGATCGGAATCGTCGTCTTTACGGTCTCCGCGATCATCAATCGAGAGTTTTTGGATTAATAGCCAAAGTCAGGGGCGCGCCGCCCCCTTGTTATGGCGGATCAGCTTTCGGGTACATCCTCCGTCAAGCTCGGTCTCTCCGTCGCATGGCCGGCCTTCTGGACAGGCGTCCCGGCGAAGATCGTCCTCGTGCTCCTGTTCCTCGCGATGGGTGTGCACCCCTGGGAAATGCCTGGCCTCGCCGTATTACTCCTGCTCTCCGCTCCGGTGGACATCTGGGCCTGGGGCTTGTGTGCGCGCACTGTGTTCCTTGAACGGCTGCGGTTGGAGCCGCCGCCCGGTTTAGGCTTCGCCCTCTGGTGGCAGGCGACCGCCGCCACTGCCGTCTATGGCACCGGGGCCTATCTGATCGAGAGCGGCGTCATCTCGGTCGCGAAGTCGGTGGCCCACGGCATCATGGAGCTGGCCCTGCTCAAGAGCTTCCCGGTGGCGGAGCGGATCGGGATCGAGCTGACCTTGTGGGGGGCGCCGGCGACGATCGTCCTGGTCGCGCTCGCGCTGGGCTGGCTCTTCCTCATCGGCCGACTCGTGCGTCGGCAGGCTGCTGCGGCGGCGCCGGCCCAAGCGTCCTACCCGGCGCTGGTCCGAACCTGGGACCTCATGCGGGTGCCCGCGGATCCGCCGCTGTTGCTCACGGCGTTCGTCGGGACCGGGCTGCTGCTGGTCCTCCTGTTCTGGGGCGTCATGCCGGTGACCACGCCGCACCCGCACGAGGACTACAAGGGCAAACTCGCGGCCAAGAAGGTCGAGCCCCCGTTCAAGCCGACCGACGCCCTGGACAAGGCCGACCGACTGCTCGCCAAAGCCGAAGCCGCCCTCGAGGCGCTCGAGGCCAAGAAGCAGGCCGAAGAGCGGGAGAAGCCCCAGGCCAAGGGCCCGAAGGAAGGCAAACCGGGCGAGAAGGGTAAGACCATGGTGGAGAAAGCGAAGGCCCCGTCCGCTCCCAAGGAGACCGTGAAAACCCGATCCGAATCGGGCACGGCCGTGAAGGCTGGAGGCGACGGGCCGCATTCGCACGAGTCGGGGGGCGATCACACGCACTGACCCGCGCGCGGACGAGGGAGTATTGCCATGAGGCACCACGGCGAACATCACGGGCGGATCCCAGCGCTTCTCGGCAGCCCAGCTACGCTCATCGCCGCACTTGTCTTGATGATCGGGGCGCTCGCCCTGCCGGACACCGGGCTCGCGCAGCAGGCCCAGGGCAGCCAGGGAGCCGTGGCCTATCGCGACGTCCCCGGCATCGGGAGCCGTAACGTCGTCTGGCTGGTTGCGCAGGTCCACCTGATCTTGGGCGGATTCGTGCTGGGCGTACCGATCTTCGCCTGGGTCTGCCACATCATCGCGGTGCGAACCAAGGACCCACGCTATATGCGGCTGGCCAAGGAATTCACGAACCTCCTGACCGCCGCCTTTGAAATGACTGCCATGTTGGGAGCCATGCTGCTCTTCGTGCTCATGGCCCTGTATCCCAAGGTGGTGAATTACCTCACGAGTATCTTTCTCCCCACCTATTACATCTACATTTTCCTGTTCATCGGCTCGACGACCACCCTGTACCTGTATTGGTCCGGGTTTGAGAAGCTGAAGGAACGTCAGGGGTGGCACCTGTTCCTGGGGTTTGTCCTCAACGTCTTCGCCTTCTTCATCATGATCGTGCCCAATGCCTGGGCCAGTTTCCAGGCCAGTCCGGTGGTCCTGCCCGAGGGCATGGGTCCGTGGGAGAAGGCCTGGGCGGCGACATGGAATGCGACTTGGTGGCCGCTGAATGTTCACCGCCTCATCGCGAACGTGGTGCTCGGCGGATTCATCTGCGGCGCGTACGCCGCCATCAAGTACCTCGGCGCCCGGACGCAGGAGGAACGGGTCCACTACGACTGGATGGGGTACGTGGGGAACTTCATTGGCATCTTCGGGTTACTGCCGCTCCCCTTTGCCGGCTACTGGCTGATGATGGAGGTGTACCGTTACAACCAGCAGATGGGCATCACGCTGATGGGCGGATTCCTCTCCTGGCTGTTCATCCTCCAGGCTGTCCTGATCGGGGCCATGTTCCTCGGGAGCAACTTCTACTTCTGGATGGGGCTGGCCTACCGAACGGATGGAGCCGAGCGTTACAAGAAGCCCATCATGGCGATGCTGGCCGCGCTGCTGATCTGCTTCGGGATCTGGCTGACGCCGCACAGCCTCGTGGCGAGCCTGCAAGAGGCCCGCGCGATGGGCGGCACCCACCATCCCATCCTGGGCGTGTTCGGCGTCATGTCGGCCAAGATGACGGCCGTCAATCTGATGCTGCTGATCACGTTCGGCAGTTTTCTCATGTACTGGCGGGCCGATAAGATCGAGACGGTCCGGTGGGCCAAGGCGGCCCGCATTGCCCAACTCGTGCTTTTCGGGGCGGCGGCGCTCTACATCATCTGGGCGGGCGTCTATGGGTACTTCGTGCCCGCTGTGTTTCGCGTTTACGTGCTGTCCGTCTCGCAAGTCTTGACGGTGCTGGGCGCCTATATCGTTGCCACGATCATCGCGGTGCTCTCCATGCGAGGCGCCAAGAAAATTCCGT
>CAZTUO010000214.1:0-5881 GCA_964616355.1 uncultured Nitrospira sp. | reverse complement strand
GGAGCCAAACTTTTTTTCGAACTTCTCTCTTCGATTCCCGTTAGCGCTACCAATAACCCGCCTGTTTTCAATTATTTCACTCGCTCCGGGCTGCACTTGGCTGCACTCCCTCACTGCACGCGCTCCGGCGGCTGCACCGAGGTCGACTTCGGTACCGTGATGGCCCGCTCCCAGGCTTCCGCTGCACGTTCCTCATCTGAGGGCAAAGCATGGGCGTAGACGGCTGCGGTAATGTTCGGATTTGCATGGCCGAGGCGCTTGCTTACGGCTGGGAGCGGAACGCCGGCGCTGAGGAGCATGGAGCCGTGGGTGTGGCGCAGGGTGTGCAACCCGACGCCCTTCAATCCTGCTTTGAGGGCGATCCGGCAGGCTTCCGTAGTGACTGTATCAGGCTTCAAGAAGCTACCATCCGGCGCGGCGAAGACGAGCCCCTGATCGCGGTAGTCCGGGCCGAGTTCGCGGCACCATTCGTCTTGCAACGCCCGCTGGAGGCGCAAGGCATCGAGGGCCGAGGGCCCGATCCTGATCACGCGCACCGCGCGCGTCTTGGTCTCTTTGATGCGCAGCCCTGCTTTCGTTTGTTCCAACGACTTCGAGATGGTAATCTTGCCGGCGGCGAAGTCAACATCGCTCCAGGTGAGCGCGAGGAGCTCGCCGCGCCGGCAGCCGGTGGCAGCCGCCAAGCGCAGGACGGGCTCGATCCAGTGGCCGGCCGCGGCGGCGAAGTAGCGCTCGAGTTCCTCCGGGCTCAGACTGCGGCGCTCTGTGGTGGTGGCGGGCGGTAGCTTCACCGCGCTGGCTGGGCTTGCGCGCAGGATGCCGAGGCGCACAGCGTCGTTGAGCGCGGCGCTCACAAGGCCGGCCATATGCCGGACCGTCTTGGCGGACAACGGCCGTGGTTCGCCAGTCTTGCGCTTCCGGCCCCCGCGCTCCCTCAGGCGCCAGTACTCTCGCTCGAGCATGAGCGTGGTGACTTCTGCAACGGGCGTCTCCAAGAACTGGGGATCGAAGTACGGCAACATGTATCGGTAGCGCTCGACGGTTTTAGGGGCGAGGCGGCGCTCCGCATCCTGCAAGTAGGTGAGGATCACCTGGCGGAGTGTGCGTGGCTCGCCGGACGTGAGCACGGCGCGCTCCTCGAGCTCGCGGATGCGCTCACGGAGGGCTGCGGCCGCTTCCCGTTTAGTTGGGAAGCCCGAGGCGGTGATCCTGCGCTGTTTGCCCTGCTCGTCCCGGCCCAAGAAGATCTGATATGCCCAACCGCGCCGGCGGTCACGCTGGAAGACGGAGCCGGTCATGGCCGCCCCCTCCACGCGCGCAGAGCCTTTTCGTTGAAGTCCGCGAGCAGCTTCCGCGCACGCTCACGCCGCTCTTCACTGCCGTACAGGAATTCACCGAAGGTCTCGAAAAACGCCCGTGCATAGCCTTGCGCCTCCGGCCCGCGGAAAGTAGTCACCATGACGCCCGGGGACTCTTCGGTCGGCTTCGCGGGCGCGGAAAAGATGCCGAGCTGAAGGCGCTCGAGTCCGAGCTCCTTCAAGAGCGCTCGCGCAAACAGGTAGGCAAGATCATGCTGGCCCGCCTCCGCTGCGGTATGAGCAAGCGCGGCCAGAGCCCTGCCCGTGGGCTCGCGCCCCGCCTCGTACTTCACGATGGTTGCCATGCTGAGCCCGAGGCGGTTGGAGAACGCCTGCTGGCTCTCGCCGAGATGGGAACGCAAGGCCTTGACGGCCTCAGAAAGGGTCATACGGCCTCCAAATTTCAATACTTGACACATCGTACTGCTACTGTGTACAATATCTTCGTATATGGACAATGTACCATATACCCAGGCAAATGTCAAGACTTGAGGAGGCTAGATGGAGAGAAAAGCACAGCAGCAGCCGGTGGTGATCACCGTGGCGGAGGCCCTAGCGCTCCTGGAGGGCGCGTTATCCCGCGCGAGCTTGTACGCAGCGCTGAAGCGTGGGGAAATCCCCAACCGCCGCGTTGGCCGACGCATCTTGATTCCTCGCGCGCGTCTGCTCGCGTGGTTGACTGGTGATGCGCCGGCGGAGGCGCCCGATGGCGAGCGCCGCTGAGGCCGCGCTTGGCTACGTCCGGGCGGGCTTCCTCGTTGTTCCGATTCCGCCGCGCCAGAAGCGGCCGGTGCTGGATGACTGGCCGAATCTGCGGATCACCGAGGCCGAGCTCAAGCAGTACTTCAACGGAGGTGGCAACGTAGGGCTGATCCTTGGTGTCGACGGCCTCACCGACGTCGACCTGGACAGCGCCGAGGCCTGCACCGCGGCGGCCGAGCTCCTTCCCGCGACTCCCTTCCGATTCGGCCGGGCGTCCAAGCCTGCCAGTCACGCCGTATATCGCGCTCGCCCACAGGCGCCACGCACTAAACAATATAAGGATCCCGTAGACCATGTTTCTCTCGCAGAGCTGCGCGGGCGGAAATCGGACGGCACAATCGGCCTGCAGACGGTGCTTCCCGGATCTGTGCACCCGAGTGGTGAGGAAGTGCGCCTCGAGCCGGGCGCGTCGCTGACGCCGGCCGAAATCGACGCGGCCGCGCTCGAGCGGGCAGTGGTTCGCACGGCGGCCGCGGCGCTGCTGGCTCGGCACTGGCCTCGCGAAGGCAGCCGAAATGCCGCGTTCCTGGCGCTCGCCGGCACGCTCGCCCGCGCAGGATGGGCGGAGGAAGAGGCAGCTGCCTTTCACCGCGCACTGTATCGCTGCCTGTGGGAGCGACAGGCCGACCTCACGCAGGCCGAGGCTGAAGTTCGCGCGACTTATGAGAAATACAGGGACGGTACGGAGATCACGGGCCTACGAACGTTGCGCGAATTGATGGAGGTGCGCGTCGTGGCTGCGGCGATGCGATGGCTTGGTATCGGCGAGCCGACCACAGAATGCCACACGCGCGCCCAGGGTGGCGACGAATGGCCAACTCCCGAGCCGTTGGCCGAAACCCTACCGCCCGTGCTGCCGTTCGACCTGGAACTGTTGCCCGAGGCCTTGCGTCCGCTGGTGGCTGATGTTGCTGAACGGATGCAGGTGCCCGCGGATTATCCCGCAGCGGTCGCCGTGCTGTGCCTGGCGGGTGTCGTGAGCCGCCGGGCGGTGGTCCAGCCCAAGGCGAAAGACGCCAGTTGGACGGTGGTTCCGAACCTTTGGGGTGGGATTATCGGGCCGCCGGGGTTCATGAAGTCGCCGGTGATGGCGGCCGTGGTCCGGCCGCTCATAGATATCCAGGCCGACTGGCGGCGTGAGTACGAAGAGCAACTTGCTGATTACGAATCTGCGAAGGAGGAATACGAACTACGGCGCGCGGCCTGGAGGGAGCAGTTCAAAGCCGCCACGAAGAAAGGAAGAGGCGCGCCAGAACGGCCGGACAATGCGCCCGAAAAACCTACGCTTCGCCGCCTGATCATCAACGACGCCACCTTCGAAGCGTTGCACGAGATCATGAGCGAGAACCCGGCTGGCGTTCTGGTAATCCGCGACGAACTGACTGGCTGGTGGAGCCTCCTCGACCGCGCTGGAAGAGAAGGCGAACGTGCTTTCTGCTTGCAAGCTTGGAACGGGGACACCGGCCACACCATCGACCGCATAGGCCGCGGCACCATCCATGTCGAACATTGCTGCATGTCTATGGTGGGCGCAATCCAACCGGGCCGGCTGCGCTCGTACCTGGTGGATACGCTGCAAGACGGACCGTCGAACGACGGGCTCGTGCAGCGGTTTCAGGTCTTGGTCTGGCCAGATACGACGGCCGCTTGGCGCTATGTGGACCGGCCGGCGGATGCCGCGTGCCAGAAGCGGGCAGAGCAGGTGTTCCGGTCGCTGATCGAACTGGACGCCGAAGCGCCCCCACGGTTTCAGTTTGATGCGGAAGCGCAGGAACTCTTCGTCGCCTGGCTTCAGGAGCTCGAAACCAAAGTCCGGGGCGAGGAGCTACACCCCGCGCTGGTCTCCCACCTGTCCAAATACCGCAAGCTGATGCCCGCGCTCGCGCTGTTGTTCGAACTGGCCGAGCGCTCGGGACGAGGTTCTGAAGGTTTTGTAGGCCCGTGTCTGGTGGGTGACATGAAGATTTGCCTGGCGCAGGCTCGGCGGGCGGCGGCCTGGTGTGAATATCTTGAATCCCACGCGCGCCGGGTTTACTCCTGCGTCGTGACGCCCCAATTGCGCGCGGCCCGGGAACTGGCAGAGAAGATCCGAACGCTGAAGGTTGGAGCTGACGGCACCTTCTCTTGCCGCGAGGTTTATGTTAAAGGCTGGAGCGGCCTCGACTCGCCCGAAGCAGTGAGGCAAGCTGTCGAGGTGCTGGAGGATGCCGGATGGGTTCGCGCCGTCGCCGGAGGATCCGGACCTCTTGGCGGGCGGCCGTCGAGCCGGTTCGAGGTCAACCCGAGGGTCTGGGAGAAGCGATGATTAGCAGATGGTTGAAGTGGGCTCCCTCGAACAGACCTGCAAAACCCTCAGAACCTACCGCGTTCGAGCTCGCTGGCCACGCAGTGGAGTTCGACCGGAACGGCGAGAGTTACTTCCTGGTCGCCGACAAAGCGGATGCTCAGCGGTTGCTCGAACTCTATGGCATCCCGCGCGGCGAGATCTGGACCGTCCCCGAAGTTGATCTGGTTTCGAACATTCGGGACCAAGCGGCGCGGGACGAGATTGCGCGGTGGAAGCGGATGTTCGACGGCACGCTGCGCGCTGATTCTTTCAAGAGACCGCGCATGGCGAAACTACAAAATCTACAAAAGCGCGTGAGCGATCCGCCGGCGGAACGCAAGGAATCTGAAGAGCGACCTTGAGGACTGTGATGGATGGCCCGTAGCGTGGTGGGCCGAGCCGGGCGAAAATTTCGCTCGGGTCCTTCCTGCGGCCTGGCGGGGCGGGTGGTTTGGTTTGCGCCGTCGCCCCAGGCGCAGGCGAGAAAAATCGCTTAAAAGTTGACACGACCGGAGGTGATCAATGAAGGTCATCGAATTGGCGCGGGACTTGGGCCTAACCCCCGCTCGGATTTCGCAGCTTCGGGCGCAGGGCCTGGTGGCGGTGCACCGAGACGGGAGCGTAAACCGCGCGGAAACCTTGCGCCGGTTGCACATGTACTGGATGCCGGCGCCTGAATGGTGGGACAAGCCGGTGGGCCCGATTGGCCAGGAGCTTCGCCGGCGGTGGCGCGCCGAAGAGCAGCGGGCAAACACGAGTTGGACGCTGAGGGTGTAATCATCGCCCCTCGCTCGATGCGTGGCTGAGACTACGGGAAGGAGCCTGACCGCAAAGTGACGCTTCGGGCGATGAAGCGGGCATTTCCAGACTACGAGGTCAGCGAGCTCTGAGCCAAGTTCCGCTCCATCGGAGTGGTGGCTTCGGGCGAGGCTGCGCGGCAGCCTCCTGCGGTCGATCACGACCTCGATCTCGCGGATTGATTCCTTGGGGTTCATGGCGCAACTCCTGGCTGACACAGCGCCTTGATCCCAGAAGACTTGAAGCTGACGCGGACCTTGCCACTGCGGCCTTCGGCGATCTGCTCGGGCAGGGCGGCCTGGCGCTCGGGGCCGGCTTCCCGAATCCGGACGAGCTGCGATTTCCAGTTCTTGACCCGGGCGTTCACCTCCTGAAGCTCCTCGCGTAGCCGGGTGAGTTGCTCGGCCACGCGCTGCCAGGCGGCGCGTGCGCAGTCTTCGATCACCTCGGGCGCCAGGGCGAATTGCCGAACGCTCTCGACCACCGCCTCCTCGACGGCTGGCGCGGAGACTGCCCGGGTGGGGCAGTAGCCCTCATCGGCTCGCGTCGCACGGACGCAGATGTAGTAGCGGTACTGGCGATGCCCGTTGGAGGAGTAGGTCGGATACATGGCCGCGCCGCACGAGGCGCAGTAGAG
>CAZTUO010000213.1:0-5913 GCA_964616355.1 uncultured Nitrospira sp. | reverse complement strand
CTCAAACAGGGAAGGCGACGGCGAGGGGGACAGCAGGCTTACTTCTTGTCCTCCTTCTTGCCCTTCTTCTTTTCCTTCTTTTCCTCCTTCTTTTCGCCGCCCTTGGCCTCACCCTTTGCCTCGCCTGCCTTCGCGTCGCCCTTCATCTCGGCCTTTTCGCCGGCTTTCTCTTCAGCGAAGGTTACAGTTGGAGCGCTGAAGCCAATGAGGAACAGCGCCGCGACGAGCGCCACCAGGACCCGCTTCATCATGTCTCACCTCCTTTGCAGTTACTAGTGGACAGTTGCTACAGCGCTAAACCCTACCGCCAAGGCTTTCTCCTTGTCAATCACCTTCAGTGCGGGGCAACGGAGAGACCGGGTCGGGCACGCTGCGGCGCCGGCTCGCTGGGCAGGCCGGCGGATAGAATCTATGGTAATCTGTGGTGACGGGTTGGGCAACGGGGGTGCGATGTTGCCAGATGAGGGGCCCTACTCCAACTATCGGATGACGGTGCGGCTGGAGCTGGCCAACCGGCCGGGCATGTTCGCGCGGGTCGCGACCGCCCTGGCCGAGGAGAGGGCGAACCTGGGGGCCGTCGACATCGTCTCGGCCACGCCGACCGCGATCGTGCGGGATGTCACGTTCGACGTCCTGAACGAGGCTCACGGCGAGCGCGTGCTCAAGCGCCTGGGCGAGGTGCCGGATGTCCGCGTGATCGCGGCCTCCGACCGGATCTTCCTCCTGCACCTGGGCGGCAAGATCCGGGTCGAGGGTAAATTCCCAATCTCGACCCGGAACACGCTCTCGATGGTGTACACGCCCGGCGTAGGCCGCGTGGCCCAGGCCATCGCGCAGGATCGGGCGAAGGTGTACGCGTTTACGACCAAGAGCAACAGCGTCGCGGTGGTGACCGACGGGTCGGCGGTGCTGGGCCTGGGGAACCTTGGCCCCGAGGCCGCGCTTCCGGTGATGGAAGGCAAGGCGATGCTGTTCAAGGAGTTCGCCGGAATTGACGCCTGGCCGATCTGCCTGGCGACCCAGGAGCCGGACGAGATCGTGCGCACGGTGCAGGCGATCGCGCCCGGCTTCGGTGGGATCAACCTGGAGGACATCAGCGCGCCGCGTTGCTTCGAGATCGAGCGCCGGCTCCGGGAGGAATTGGACATCCCGGTCATGCATGATGACCAGCACGGCACGGCCGTCGTGATCCTTGCAGCGCTGACCAACGCGCTCAAGCTGGTCTGCAAGCGCTTCGAGGATGTCCGGGTCGTTGTGAACGGGCTGGGCGCCGCCGGCCGCACCTGCTGCGAGATCCTGCTAGCGGCCGGCGTGTCCCACCTGGTCGGCTGCAGTCGCAGGGGGATCGTGCTGTCGGTCGAGCCGGACCGAGCCCAGGCCTGCCGCGGAAACCTGGCGGACTGCATCCGGGAGGACCAACCGGCGGGTACGCTCCGGGACGCGCTGCGCGGCGCGGACGTCTTCGTCGGGCTGTCGGTCGGGAACGTGCTGCAGCCGGAAGACCTCGATCGGATGGATCCGGATCGCATCGTCTTCGCGATGGCAAACCCCGACCCCGAGATCGCGCCGGCGCTGGGGGCCCCGCGCTGTCGGGTTTTTGCGACCGGGCGCTCGGATTACCCGAACCAGATCAACAACGTGCTGGCCTTCCCCGGCATCTTCCGCGGGGCCTTGGACGTCCAGGCCCGCGACATCACCGACGCCATGAAGCTGGCCGCGGCCCGGGCGATCGCGGAGAGCATCCCCGAAAGCACGTTGAGCGAGGATTACGTCGTTCCGAGCGTCTTCGACCGCCAAGTGGTCTCGCAGGTCGCCCAGGCCGTGGCCCAGACTGCCTGCGAGAGCGGCGTCGCGCGGAGACGGAAGGCGACGTGACGCGGGGCACGGGACATCCTCTCCTCCCACCTGTCCCGCGTGACGATTTATTGCTGGTTTCCCAGGCTCAGCTCATAGAGGAGCACCTTCCAGCCGTCCTCCTCGCTCAGGAACTGGCCCACGATGGGCAGCATGCCGGTGCCGGGGACCCTGCCGGACTGCCCGAGGCTGCCGTTCTTCAGGACCCACATCAGCTCGCCAGGGGTCCGCAGCTTCTTGAACTTCGGGTTGGTGAAGTTGCGCGGCTGGATGGGCAGGACCTTGGCGGCGCCCCCGTCCCCCTTGCCCTCCGGCCCGTGGCACTGGAAGCAGGTGCCCCGCCCGAGGAAGATCGCCTTCCCTTCGGCCAGGACCTCCGGCGTCGGCGGGAAGGGCGGCTTGAGCGCCTTCGCCGCCGCCAACTCTGGCGCGGGGACACGCGGGACAGTGATGTCAAACTCGCCGCCGGGCTGGCCGTAGCCCGAGGGATTCTCGGCGAAAGCGACAGGGCCGCTCAGCGCAATGACCACGAAGAGGCCGCTCGACACGAGTACCTCGAAACGGTTCATGACGACTCCCTTGCCAGGTTTTGTATCACCGGCGTCCGCCGCTCGGACGCAAAACGGCGCGGAGTCTAGCACAGGCGGTCCGGTGGCGGCAACGTGACGGTCGCCGGCTCGGGGGCTTGCTTGCTCAGGGCCCGGAGGTGTTGTGCTAGAATACCGCCGCGGATCGCGGCTGCGGCCGCGGTCCTGTCCGTCGAGGGAGACGATGCCGTTTGACCCGGTGAGGCTGGCGAAGTATCAGGCAGGCATGCGCCGCCGGATCGAGGAGCTGAAGCGCAAAACGGAGGACAGCCTGGACTTCGCCATGGACACGATGATGCAGGACCGGGTGGATACGTACTTCAAGGTCGAGGAGGGGCTCGCGGAGATAGACCGGACCCTAACCTTGATCGAGGAGGAGCTGACGACGATCTGCGACGTGGCCGGCGCGAATCGCCTCGAAGCGCGCCTGGAATTCACGGAGGATCGGTTCGAAGAGCTGGACAGCGAGGTGCGGCAGCGTCCGCGGCGACGTCGCCGACGAATCAACTTCGCGGACTTCTTCAGGACCGCGGCCGGCGGTGAAGGGGCGGCCAGCTCCCGCGGGGAGATCAGCAGCGCGGCCGAAGCCTTCCGGGTGCTCGGCGTGGAGTTCGGCAGCTCCATGACCCAGATTACAGCCGCGTTCCGGCAGCGGGCGAAGAAGCTCCATCCCGACGCTCGCAGAGGAGACCGCAGCTCGGAGCCTGAGCTGCGGCGGATCATCGAGGCCTACCAGTACCTCAAGGAATACCTGAGCCTCTCCCAGACCGAGCCACCGAGGAACGCCTGACGTGGCCTTCCCCGAAAGCCTGAGCATCGTCCCGTGAGTCCGCCGGTTCCCCAGTACCTCACCGACGCTGCAGCGTTCCGTGCGCTGTGCGAGCGCCTGCGCGGTTTCGAGCGATTCGCGCTCGACACCGAGTTCGTCGGCGAGGACACGTTCGTCCCCAAGCTGGAGCTCGTCCAGATCGCGTGCCATGGGACCTGCGCCGTCGTGGATGTGCCGGCGGTCGGCTCGATCGAGCCCCTCGGCGAAGTCCTGGGCGACTCCCGGATCGAGAAGGTCGTCCATGCCGGCCGGCAGGATCTCGAGTTGCTCGCGCTCCACACCGGCCGCGCCCCGGTCTCGATCTTCGACACGCAGCTCGCCGCTGCCATGGTCGGATACGGGACCCAGATCGGATACGCTCCCCTCGTTCGCCGGATCCTCGGCACGAAGTTGGCCAAGGGACACACCCTGACCAACTGGAACCGGCGTCCGCTCACCCGGGAGCAACTTGCCTACGCGGCGGAGGACGTGCTGTATTTGCTCCCGATGCACGACCACCTCGTCATGCGCCTCCGCGCCCTCGGCCGGATCGAATGGATTCGGGAGGAGTTCGCCCGGCTCGAGGCTAAGCTCGGCGAGGGCGCCCGGGATCCGCGGCTTGGCTACCAACGGATCAGGGGCTGGGAAAGCCTCCGGCCCGCCGCGCTGGTCGTCCTGCGGGAACTGGCCTTGTGGCGCGATGAGCAGGCGCGGCAGCGAAACGTCCCGAGGGGACGGGTCATCCGCGACGAGGTGCTGCTGGAGCTGGCTCGGCATGCGCCGACGTCGCCGGAGGCCTTGCGGCACCAGCGCGGCCTCCACGCCTCCGAGATCGAGCGGAACGGGGAGACTCTGGTGAAGCTGATCCAGGCCGCGCGGTCGCTGCCGAAGGCCGACTGGCCCCAGCCGCCGCCACCACCGAAGCTCCAACCGGAGGCCACCGGGCTCGTGGACCTGCTGCAGGCCGTGCTTAAAACCCTGGCGAAGGAGGCGCACATCGCGCCCAGCCTCCTGGCCACCTCCAGCGACCTGCACGTTCTGGTCGAGGCCCAGCGGACCCGCGTGCAGCCGGACTTGCCGATTCTCCAGGGTTGGCGGCGCCAACTGGCGGGGGAGGCGCTCCTGAAGGTCCTCGCTGGGCAGGTCTCGGTCTGCGTGGACCCGAACGGGTGCGTTGAAGCTGTCGCCGGTGCCGTAACCGGGCTTGGGGAAACGCTGGCTGCGGCTAAAGCAGCGTCTTGACCCTCTCCGCCGGCCGCGCCAGGATCACCCGATTGCCCTTCTCGACGAGCGGGCGCTGAATCAGGTCGGGATGCTTCAGCATGAGGTCGAAGAGCACGTCCTCGCTGAGTGGCTTGCCCGCGACGTGCCTCTTGTACACGTCCTCCTTCGTGCGCAGGACATCCGCGGCGCGCAGGCCGGCTCTCTTGAGGAGGTCCGTGAGCTGGGCCTTGGTAAAGGGCTGCTCGTAATAGTTGACCGTGGTGTAGGGCTGGCCGCTGGCCTCCACCAGCTTGACCACCTGGCGACACGTACTGCAGGTCGGCTTCTGATAGATCGTGATCTTCGCCATAACCGTCTCCATCACTGTGGCGGGACTGTCCGGCACACGCCCAGCTCGCCTTGACGGGCCTTTCAGGCGCGTGGTAAAAGTATCCTTATCTCAGGTGAGAGGCGCGCGGCAAGGGGCAACAGCGCCCTGCTCGAGCCTCCGATCCCCTTGCCCCTGGCCGATAGCCTCTAGCCGCTAGCCAGATCCGTAGTATGCCGACAGCGGGAACCAGTTCAAGCGGGACCTTTGCCTGCGCCACGGCCCAGCAGCGGACCCTCAAGGACCTTCGGACAAAACGCAAGGGCCAGCCGGTGTTCGTGCTCGGTCATATTCCCGAGCGGAAGGGGCAGGAGGGCGTCTTCGAGCTGTTCAACGTGCGGCTGGCTCTCGTGAAGTTCCCGGACGGCGCCGTCGTCGGCTACGATCCCTCCGAGCTGCTCCTGCCCACCGAGATAGACGAGAAAGGCGTGGCCTATTTCGAGATTCGCACCTGCACGAAGTGCGACCAGCTCTTTCCCCTGACGGCGGAGGAAGCGCACGCCGAGCAGGAGCCGACGGCCTGTCCAGAGTGCCGAGGGTAGCGGCTAGCCCACATTATTCATGACGGTTCGTGGCGTTGCACCCGTTGCAGCGGAAGAGCAACGGGTACCCGGGAATCGCGTCGCGAGGCGGGCGCGTGAAGCCGCGCGGGAGGGAGGCCTACCTGACACCGTAGGTGGACCGACCGAGCGGCGAGCCTGCCCGCTTGCGTGCCGAAAGTCAGCACGCAAGCTTGTCGCAGCAGCGAATCCGCAATTGCAGCAGAAGCGTTCATGAATAATGTAGGCTAGTCCACCATCGGCGCGAACTCGAGCGCCTTCTTCAAGAGACAATCGCCGGCGAGGCCCTGAAGGGTCATCGGCAGCATGCCTGCGTCCAGCACCTTGACGCCTACCACGCGATAGCCGTCAGGATTCTTCCACGCCTCCACCCGGAGTGCGTGACAGACCTCCAGCTTCTTCCAGATCAGATTGTCCAGGATGGAATCGCTCGCGATGAGGGTCGCCTCCGTCACGGGCCCGGTGGTCGCCGCCACCTGGGCCGTCACCTGCTTGCGATCCTTGGGGACCTTG
>CAZTUO010000212.1:5207-5916 GCA_964616355.1 uncultured Nitrospira sp. | reverse complement strand
GATGGGGTGGGGAATTTCGATGGCAACTTTTGGGCAGATTCGTTGGCCCTTGACAAGGGCGTGGAGGTCCCCTACAGCTCGCTTCACCGCTTCGCGGTCAAGCACTGCGGCTTCGCGGATCGCCGGCGGGTCACGGTGCGGATGGCCGACTCGGAACCGGGTGAAGCCGCCGAGGTGGACTTCGGGCGCCTCGGACTCCTCCGAGATCCGATCGCCGGGCACCGGCGTACGGTGTGGGGCCTGATCGTCACGTTGGTCTACAGCCGTCACCAGTACCTTCACGTCACGCATTCCCAGAGGGTTCAGGATGTCATCAACGGTTTGGAAGACGCCTGGTACTTCTTCGGCGGCGTCGTCCGCCGAGTCGTCATCGATAACCTCACGCCGGCAGTAAAGAAGCCGGATCGCTACGACCCGATCTTCCAGCGGACGTTCGAGGAGTACGCGCGCTATCGAGGCTTCGTGATCGACGCGACCCTGCCGGCCCACGCGACCGGAAAGCCGCGCGTGGAGCGCAACGTACCCTACGCCCGCGACAGCTTCTTTCGCGGCGAAGCGTGGCGCGACCTCGAGCACGTACAGGGCCAGGCCATCGTCTGGTGCCTCAACGTCGCCGGCATGCGGATCCACGGCACCACGCGCAAGCGGCCCCTGGCCGTCTTCGAGAACGAGGAACGCGCCAAACTCCTGCCCCTAACCCACGAACGCT
>CAZTUO010000212.1:2734-5194 GCA_964616355.1 uncultured Nitrospira sp. | reverse complement strand
CGAGTGCCGCGTTCACCCCGACCATCACGTCATCGTCGAGAAGGCCGGCTACTCCGTACCAACCCCCTACGTCGGGCGCCAGGTCTCGGTGCGCGCCGACAGCAAGCTCGTGCGGATCTTCTATCGGGGAGAGCTGATCAAGGTGCACGCGAAGCAGCCTCCCGGCGGGAAGTCCACCCATCACGAGGACTACCCCAACGAACTCACCCCCTACACCCGGCGCGACCCCGACCGCCTCATCCGTCAGGCCAAGAGTCGCGGGGCCCGGCTCGGAGAGTTCATGGAGCGGCTGCTCGCCGGAACCCTACCCTGGGCCAAGCTGCGTCAGGCCCAGAAGCTCCTCCGCCTCGGCGAGAGGTTCGGCTGGCAACGCGTCGAGAGCGCCTGTCAGCGTGCCCTCGCCTTCGAGGTCATCAACGTCTACCGGGTCGAGAAGATCCTCCAGCAGGATCTCGAGCAACTCGAGGTCTTCTCCGCTGGGGAGCGGGGCGCTGAGATCATTCCGATCCAGACCCGCTTCCTCCGCCGTGGAGAGAGCTTTTCCCACAAACACCCCAACACTGGAGGTGAAGCATGAACGTCAAGCCGTCCCTCAAGACCACCCTCAAGCGCCTCAAGCTCTCGGGGCTCGTGCCGACGCTCCCCGATCGGGCCGCCTACGCCCAGAAAGCGGCCCTGAGCCCCCTCGACTTCCTGGAGCTGGTGCTCCAGGACGAGATCAGTCGGCGCGAGAACAAGAACCTCTCCAACCGGCTGCAGCGCGCCGGCTTCGACCAGCTCCATACCTTCGAGGACTTCGACTGGGACGCCCCCGTCACCTTCGACCGCGACCGGGTGCGCCATCTCTTCGATCTCTCCTTCCTCGAGCAGCGCCAGGACATCATCTTCCTCGGACCCGTCGGCGTCGGGAAGACGTTCCTCGCCTCCGCCCTGGGGCATGCCGCTTGCCGGGCTGGCTACCACGTCCTCTTCCTGCGTAGCGACCGCATGCTCAAGCTCATCCACCAGTCCCGGGCCGACAACTCCACCGAGAAGGTGGTCCGGAGCCTCCTGGCTCCAGACCTCCTCCTCATCGACGACTTCGGCCTGCGGCGCCTCAACGCCCAGCAGTCCAGCGACTTCTACGAGGTCATCATCGAGCGCCACCGCCGCGCCTCCACCATCGTGACCTCCAACCGGGCCATCGAGGAGTGGATCCCCCTCTTCGACGACCCGATCCTCGCTCAAAGCGCCCTTGACCGTCTGGCCCATAACGCTTACCAGATCGTCATCGAGGGCGAGAGCTACCGCAGCCGCCAGCGCCCCGGGCTCGGTGAGCACCCGGGACCCAGAAGACCCCGAGAGTAGAAAAGTGGCCACCATGGGTTGCAGGAGGTACTAATCTCAGGAACTCAAAGAGGGGGTGGGGAAAGGTTGTGAGAAGAGGTGGGGATCCCCCGTGAGAAGTGACAGCAGACTTGCCAAGCTGGGCTGGGTTCTGACGCTGGCCTGCGGCCTGGCAGTGTATGGTTGGTACCGTCTGCAACCGGGCCGACCGTATAGCGTAAGGCGGATAGCGCCAAGTTACTTCGATCAGGCAAACCGAGGCGGAGTGCTGGTGGGGAGGGAGGCGGACACCATCGTCGTATTCTCCAGTTATGTCTGCCCTTATGCTGCTGAACTTTTTGCTGGGATCAGGGGGATGCTCGCTAAGGACGAGACCTCTCTCACAGTCCGCTTCCGGCATGTCGCTGATCCAGTAGCCGACTCTTCCGCTTTCTTGGTTTCCGTTGCGGCACGATGCGCCGCGAGCCAGGGTTGCTTTCTGGACTTCAGCTCCTGGCTTTTCCGTAACTACGACAGGACAGTGCTCTCTCTTCCTTCTGGAATCCTTCGGGGGCTTCCGCTCGTGGACGCCAATCTCTTCACGGACTGCCTGGCGTCCCCGGATGTCAGGTCGTCTGTAAGTGCCGACATGCACGCTGCGATGGCGCTGGGAATTCGGGGTACTCCGACCATCCTGACGCGGCGCTACATGGCTGCGGGAAGCATGACCGAGGAGCAGCTCTGGGTACTCCTGAGTCGGTAGGAGAAATGACAAGCACCTGCGGTTTTGTCGGCCTCGCGGCGCTCCTGCTGGTGCTCGGTGGCTGCACGGGAGACGGCGTGCCGCCCGCGAGGGACGAGCCCGGAGCGGTCGCGATAGACACGATACGGACCTACGTAAGGGTTTCCATTGGAGCGGTCGAAGGAGCCGATGAGGCTGTCACCGGGAAGGTATTCAG
The DNA here is from genome assembly GCA_964616355.1 of uncultured Nitrospira sp. Taxonomy (GTDB): domain Bacteria; phylum Nitrospirota; class Nitrospiria; order Nitrospirales; family Nitrospiraceae; genus CAZTUO01. The sequence goes on along the minus strand of CAZTUO010000212.1, from coordinate 2,930 downwards.
CGCCTTCGTACGCGATGACCGGATCTTTGTCGCCAACGGAATCGTCCCGGAGATACGGGAGTACGATCGCACAGGTCGCCTCCTGAGGCGGCTCGGACGAAGCGGCCTGGGGCCCGGCGAATTCAGATATCTCAGGTGGATCGCGCCGTTGGGTTCCGATTCTCTCGTTGCTCTGGACCTGCTGACGCGCCGTGTC
>CAZTUO010000212.1:0-2724 GCA_964616355.1 uncultured Nitrospira sp. | reverse complement strand
AGCGTGTTCGGGCCGGATGGCAGGCATGCGCGCTCGTTTCGTGTGCCTGTGCCCGAGCACGGGCAACCGGAATGGATTGTCCCGCACGACGGTGGGTTCGCGATCGGATTCTCGCACGGCCTGGACCCTCGTCGTCTAAGCGGGCTAACGCGGGACACTTTTTCCGTGGCGTTCATAACTGGAGACGCAGATAACCGGCAACCTCCGACGCACACGCTGCCTCCCATCCCGGGGCGCTGGTGGCGACGCACCTCACCGGGAGGGCTGGCCGCGATCGAGGAGGGTCCGGCTCCTCTCGTTGCGGTCCGCAACGGTATCGTGCTTGCTTCGACTGCGGAGGCTCACTCAGTTCTCCGCTGGAGCGGGGCCGCTTGGGAGGAGATTCCCCTCATCGACCACAAGTGGAGCTACGGCCGCGTCAGGGGAACGGAGATCCCGGTGCGACTCTACGACCAGCTCGTGCTTGCGCCGGACGGCCGGTTTTGGCTGGGGGACTTTAAGGTGGGGAGGGACGGCTTGCGCACGTGGAGGGTCTTTAGCCCCGATGGTCGCCTGCTGTCGATTCTTCACCTCCCTGCCGGGTTGCTCGTGTTTCAAGTGGAAGAGGACTTCCTTGTGGGAAGGCGCCTGGCAGACGATGGTGTGGAGTACGTGGAAGTCCTGGGGCTGGTCTCTGCTCCCGGACCACGAGCTTCCGAACTTCAGGACCCTTCCCTTCGTCCATAAGGGCAATATCGCGTTGATCTTGTGACCGCTGTGTGGTCGCCACTTCTTGCGGCCGTGCCAGCCGCGAAACCCGTGGGGCGACGGCGCCGGCTTTGAGAGCTGGCATTACAGTGGGGTCACGGATCGGATTTGCCGCTCCGGGGGCCGGGGAATCCGCGCCTGCGGCGATAGAACGTGCGCCACCGGCTTTCCTGGCGCTCACGGCCCTGGCGGCTGGCCCCGCGGCCGGATCCGCGCCTCGACGGCAAGCGTTCGCCCCGGCTCGGGGAATCCGACGATCAGCGCCTTGAGCCGTATTGACTGGAGCGGCGATTGCATACATGATAGAAATATCTGTTTCCTGTGGTCCCTGCAGTGGAGGAGCATCTCCCGTGGCCCGGGTCCTTATCCTTCATGAGGCGCCCTTGGTGCGACGCCGAATCCAGGAAGCCTTGGCCTTGGAGCAGGCCCAGGGTACGGCTCATGAAGTCTTCTTTGCCAGGAGCTGGCTCGACCTGCGAGACGCTGCACGGAGGTCCGCGTGTGCGCTGGCCATTGTCGATCCTTACTACGGCGGGGTCCTTCGAGATGTGGCTCTGCAGCGACTCGTCCGGGAACTTCCTTCCTTGCCCCTGATCGTCTACGGCGACTTCTCCGGGCGGCCGGCTTGGGAAGTGGTGCGTCTCGCGGACTTGCGGCCAGTGAGAGTCGTCAGCCTGGGTATCGATGACCAGCCCGTGACCGTTCAGGCCGCCATCGTGGAAGCAGTGGGCCGAGAAAGGCTGAACAGGGAGGTCGCCAAGCTCGCTTCACGACTGGGAGCACACGCTGCTCCTTTGTTCATGCAGGTGGTCGAGCGAGCGGGAGCGCCAAGAGGTAGCACCGTAGGAGAGATCGCCGCCGCCGTGGGCCTGGAGAGGCGCACGCTGGAGCGCCGGCTGGGCGAGGTGGGCTTGCCGCCCCCTGGCCGTCTCATCATGTGGTGTCGCTTCCTCCACGCCGCCCGCCTCCTGGAAGACCCTGCCCGCAGCGTAGAAAACGTGGCTTTCGCTCTCGGGTTCGGGTCCGCCTCGGCCCTCTCTACGGCTTTCAAGCGCTACACAGACCTTCGCGCGACCGAGCTGCGGGCGTCGGCCCCGGTGCGGACGTTGGCGGATCGTTTCCTTCGCAGCCTGCCCGGGACCGCGCGCCGCCGTTGAGATGCTCGCATAGCTCGTGAGCAGAGTCCCTGTTCATGATGTTAACATCGTGACGCAACCAGAGATTGCGCGGCGCCTGCGCGGGCTCCTATGCTCGAGCAGGTTGCAGGGCTGGATTCAGCGTTCGCCATGGAGGGGAGGGCTCTCTCGGTAACCAGCAGGCCCAGCAGGTGGAGGTGGGAGTGCCCATTGAGATCGGCGCCAACACTGCGGATGTCGAGGACGATCCCAGGGCCGGTCCTGGGCCCCTTGTTGAGGCAGACCGCGGCGGGTCGGGACAGTATGGAGAGGCACCCCGCCCGGTGGAAGGCCATAGCGGATTGCAGCTGCCGGGGGGCTCAGAGAATGCGATGGTGGTAGGGCACCGCCAGCATGTCGCCGCCTCCGCCCCGCTGCGTCAAGACCCTGTTTGGTTCCGGCTACGCCGGGTTAAGGATGCGGAGGAGAGTGTGCCAACTCACGGTGATCGCAAGAGGACTTTTGCGCCATCGCGCTGGCTTGCACCCGCGGCCGCCTCACGCCCTGCGGTGTGTTCTCGGTTCAGTGGCCGCGGGACCCGCGGCTCTGGTTCGGGACGGGGCGAGTCACCTCAAGTTCAGGGCACCATCCGTGAGGAAATCTATGCGTTGGGGAAATACCTCTATGCGGTGGGCGACGCCGCTCCTTTTCGTTCTAGCTGTAGCCGGGTGCTCCGACGACACCGCCATAGTGCAGCCCGTAAGCGCACCGCCTGTCGCGGACGTATTCAGCTCTACACAGGGAGCCGATGACCGGCCGTACGGCTGCTTCACCAGCGTGCTGCTCACTTCTGGGCTCTACC
>CAZTUO010000211.1:698-5945 GCA_964616355.1 uncultured Nitrospira sp. | reverse complement strand
AAACCGGACATTTCTCCTTTGGGAGAAACCGGACATTTCTATTTTGGCTTGACAGCCCGGTCAATCGAACTTGCGCCGGGGGAGCCCGGCGAGTATACTGGGCGGGCGCGGCGGAGAGGGCCAGGTGGTCGCTCGCCGGGTACTCGCTTTGCGGGTGACCGCGTTGCGGGTGCGCGTGCGGGAGGAAAGTCCGGACTCCAAGGGCAGGGTGCTGGGTAATCCCCAGGCGGAGCGATCCGACACCGGCGCCACAGAGAACAGACCGCCGATGGCCGAGCGGGGGCTCGCGCCTGGGACGGACTGCGCGGGCTCCGGTCGGCTCAGGCAAGGGTGAAACGGCGGGGTAAGAGCCCACCGCGTCTGTGGCGACACAGACGGCACGGCAAGCGTCGCCCGGAGCAAGACCAAATAGGAGGACGCCCCGGAACGGCTCGACGGCTGTTCCGGGAACGGCTGGCCCGGCCGAAGTCCTCGGGTAGGTCGCTTGAAGCCCGGGGCAACCCGGGCTCCAGAGAAATGATCACCCCCGCGTCGGCATCCATCCGAGGCGGGACAGAATCCGGCTTACAGGCCTTCTCCACCGCGCCCTTTTGATCGCCCGCCGGAGGTCGCCCGCCGACACCCTTCCTGCGAAGGCTTCCACGCCGTCGATCAGGATCACCGGGATCCGCGAGCCGTACCGGGCTTCGAGGCCGGGGTCGGCGGCCACATCCTGCTCGCGCAGCGCGAACGGCTCCGCAAGCTGGACGAGCTTGACGGTGGCGAGGGCCACCTCGCAGAGATGGCATCCCTGGCGGGACAGCACGGTGACCTCGACCATGGTCCTCCTGGTTTCCTACGCTGTGGGGACTCCGGAGGGCGCGCTTGGCGCCACGGTACCCGATTTCCGCTGGTGGCTCAACTGCCAGGCCACGGCCAGGGCGACTTGAGGAAACCGCTGAGATTTCCATTGACGCGCCAGCGGAGGTAATGCTAAGATCATGAAACCTTTCTCTTTGTTTTTCACGGATTTTGAAGGTTCCTGGCAATTCTCCGATCGGCACACCCGGGGTCGGGAGCGGTCGGGTGGTCCGCTTCGGGGCCTACTGGTCATGAGGGAGCGATGAAACTCACCGGCGCCGAGATCTTCGTCGAGTGCCTCAAGCGGGAAGGGGTCAAGACCATCTTCGCCCTGCCTGGGGGCGTGGTGCTGAAAATCTTCGACGTCCTCCATCAGCAGAAGGACATCGAGGTCATCCTCACGCGCCATGAACAGGGGGCCGGGCACATGGCGGAAGGCTATGCGAAGGCGACCGGGAAGGCCGGCGTGGCGCTGGTGACCTCGGGCCCTGGCATGTCCAACGTGGTCACGGCGCTCGTGGACGCCTACATGGACTCGGTCCCGCTCGTCGTCTTCTCCGGGCAGGTGCCCACCAGCCTGATCGGCAACGACGCCTTTCAGGAGGCCGACAATATCGGCTTGAGCCGGCCCTGCACCAAGTACAACTTCCTGGTCAAGGACGTCAACGACCTCGCCGTGACGATCAAGGAGGCGTTCTACATCGCGACGACCGGTCGGCCCGGCCCGGTGCTAGTGGACATCCCCAAGGACGTCTCCATGAACAAAGGGGACTTCAAGTACCCAGGGTCCGTCTCGATCCGGGGCTACAACCCCACCTACGACGGGAACAAGTGGCAGATCAAGCAGGCCGCCGACGCGATCATGAAGGCCAAGAAGCCGATCCTCTACGTCGGCGGCGGCGTGGTGTTCTCCGGTGCCTCCGAGGAGCTGATCGAACTGGCCGAGATGACGAACATCCCGGTGGATCTCACGCTCATGGCGTTGGGCGCGTTTCCCGGCGAGCATCCGCTCTGCCTGGGGATGATGGGGATGCACGGCACCTACTGGGCGAACATGGCCGTGCATTACTCGGATCTCGTGATCGCAGTCGGGGCGCGGTTCGACGATCGCGTGACGGGCAAGGTCTCGGAGTTCTGCCCCTACGCCAAGATCATCCACATTGACATTGATCCCACGTCCATCCGGAAGAACATCAACGTGGACATTCCGATCGTGGGCGATTGCAAGCGGGTGCTGCGGGAGCTGAACAACATCCTCAAGGCCACGGTCAATGGCGACCAGAAGGAGCTGCGGAAGCCCTGGTGGGACCAGATCAACGAGTGGAAGCAGGCGCACCCGTTGCGGTACGAGCAGGATCCGAACGGCCCGATCAAGCCGCAGCACCTGATCAAGCGCCTGTACGAGCTGACCAAGGACCGGGACCCGATCGTGTCCACCGATGTCGGACAGCATCAGATGTGGGCCGCCCAGTACTTCAAGCTGGCCAAGCCGCGCCGCTGGCTGACCTCCGGTGGGCTGGGCACCATGGGCTTCGGATTCCCGGCTGCGATGGGGGCGCAGGCGGCGTTCCGCGACAAGCTGGTTCTCTGCATCGCCGGTGACGGGAGCGTCCAGATGAACATGCAGGAACTGGCCACGGCCGTCGTCCACAAGCTGCCGGTCAAGATCTTCATCGTCAACAACCGGTACCACGGCATGGTGCGGCAGTGGCAGGACCTGTTTTACGAGGGGCGCTACGCGTCCAGCTACTTGGACGTGGTGCCCGACTTCGTGAAGCTGGCCGAGGCGTACGGCGCGACGGGGCTCCGCGCGGCGAAGGTCTTGGAGGTGGACGACATTATCAAGGCGGCCCTCGCAGCCGAGGGGCCGGTGGTCGTGGACGTGCCCGTGGATCAGTACGAGAACTGCTATCCGATGATCCCGGCCGGCGGGTGCAACCACGAGATGATCCTCGAGGACCCGCCCGAGCTAAAGCGGAAAGCACCCGTTGCCACTCAAGTGCAATGGATACCCGGCGCTGCGGTGCCCCCCGAAGACAAGGACACGGTCTTAACGGCGTAAGCAGACAGCGGATTGCTGGTAGCGAAAGGCCCAGCGCCGCTGGCTGGGGACTCTTGGCTATTTCCCATGGAACACATCATCTCGGTCCTGGTCGAGAACAAGTTCGGCGTGCTGTCGCGGGTGGCGGGCCTGTTCAGCGGCCGGGGCTTCAACATCGAGAGCTTGTCCGTCGCGCCAGCGCTGGATCCGACCACCTCGCTGATGACCATCGTCACCAAGGGGGACGACCGGATCATCGAGCAGATCGTCAAGCAGCTCAACAAGCTGATCGACGTCATCAAGGTCGTGGATCTGAACGAGAGCGAGTTCGTCGAGCGTGAGACCGCCCTGATCAAAGTGCACACCAAGCCGGAGGACCGCGCGGAGGCCCTGCGTATCACGGACATCTTTCGCGCGAACGTCATCGACTCCACGCCGAGCACCTACACCATCGAGGTGACGGGCGACATCAAGAAGATCGAGGCCATCATCAACCTGCTGCAACCGCTCGGCATCAAGGAGCTGGTCAGGACCGGCCGGGTCGCCATCGCGCGGGAGCCGATCCGGCCGGCCGCGGTGCAGCCCAAGCGGGTCGCTAAAGAGTAGACCGGGCCAAGGGGGCTTTCCCCTCGCCGCTTGCCCTGAGCCTGTCGAAGGGCGCCCCACACCAACGCTGACGGGAGCCAGTCGTCATGAAGATTTTCTACGACAGAGACGCCGATCTCCAGCAGATCCGCAGCCGCAAGGTCGCCATCATCGGGTACGGCAGCCAGGGGCACGCGCACGCCTTGAACCTCAAGGACAGCGGGGTGGACGTCGTCGTGGGGCTCCGGGAAGGGAGTTCCTGGAAGAAGGCCGAGGCGAGCGGGCTCAAGGTCATGCCGACGGCCGACGCGGTCCGGGGTGCCGAGGTGGTGATGCTGCTGGCCCCGGACGAGGCGCAGCCGGCCATCTACCGGAACGACATCGCGCCCAATCTCCGGGATGGCGGCTACCTGGCCTTCGGGCACGGCTTCAACATCCACTTCGGCCAGATCGTGCCGCGCCCGACGGTCAACGTCTTCATGGTCGCTCCCAAGGGGCCGGGCCACCTCGTGCGTTCCGAATACACCAAGGGCAGCGGCGTCCCGATGCTGCTCGCCGTGCACCAGGACCCTGGCGGGATCACCCGCCAGGTCGGCCTGGCCTACGCCAGCGCGATCGGCGGCGGGCGCGCCGGGGTCATCGAGACCACGTTCCGGGAGGAGACCGAGACCGATCTGTTCGGCGAGCAGGTGGTCCTCTGCGGCGGGCTCACGGCGCTGATCCAGGCGGGCTACGAAACTCTGGTGAACGCCGGCTACTCGCCGGAGATGGCCTACTTCGAATGTCTGCACGAGGTCAAGCTGATCGTGGACCTGATCTACGAGGGCGGGATCGCCAACATGCGGTACTCGATTAGCACCACCGCCAAATACGGCGACGTCACGCGCGGCCCGCGGATCATCACCGAGGAGACCAAGAAAGAGATGCGCAGGATCCTCGAGGAGATCCAGAGCGGGCGGTTCGCCCGCGAGTGGGTGCTGGAGAACCAGGCGAACCGGCCGGTGTACAACGCACTGCTCAAGCAGGGCGAGGCCCATCCGATCGAGGAGGTGGGAGCCCGGTTGCGCGCAATGATGCCCTGGCTCAAGAAGAACCAGCTCGTGGACAAGAGCAAGAACTAAGGGAGCTATCAGCCGTCAGTGCACTGGTAGCCAGTGGACGGGACCTGCCGGGAGCGGATTGCTGAGGGCTGAAGGCTGATCGCGAGGAGCATGGCGGACCGAGCCGTCGGGATTCCGATTGTTCGGGAAGGGGTGCCCTTCGTGGCGGCGGCCGGGGGGGCGGCGGCGGTCGCCGGCGTCCTGGGGTGGGTCGCCCCGACCGTGCTGCTCGGAGCCGGGGCCCTGTTCGCCGCCTGGTTCTTCCGCAACCCGCGGCGCGTGCCGCCCAGTGATCCGCGCGCGGTCGTGGCCCCGGGCGACGGGCGCGTGCTCGCGATCGAGGAAGAATTCGAGCCGCGGTTTCTCAAGGACCGCGGGATCCGGATCAGCGTCTTCCTGAACGTGTTCGACGTGCACGTCAATCGGATCCCCTGCGATGGGACGGTCGCGGATGTGGCCTACCAGCCGGGCCGCTTCCTGGCGGCCAACCGGCCAGAGGCGACGGTGCGCAACGAGCAGAATGCCCTGATGATCCGGACCGTGGACGGCCACAAGTTAGTGTGCGTCCAGGTGGCGGGGCTGATCGCGCGTCGGATCGTCTGTTGGGTCGAACCGGGTGAGACGGTCTCCCGCGGCGAGCGGTACGGGTTGATCCGGTTCGGCTCGCGGATGGACACCTTT
>CAZTUO010000211.1:0-678 GCA_964616355.1 uncultured Nitrospira sp. | reverse complement strand
TGGGCGTTCGGGTACGGGTGGCCGTCGGCGACCGGGTGCGGGGGGGCGAGACGGTGCTGGCGGAGTTGCCTGAGGGAGGGCCGACATGCGCGGCGCGTTCCTGAAAGAGCCCCGGCGGCGGCGCGGGGTCTATCTGATTCCGAACCTGCTGACCACGGGGAACCTGTTCTGCGGTCTGTACTCGATCCTGGCCGTCTTCAACGCGAACTATGTGGCGGCGGCCGTCGCGATCCTGGTCGCGCTGGTCTTCGACATGCTAGACGGGAAGTCGGCCCGCTGGACGAACAGCACGAGTCAGTTCGGCGTGGAGTACGATTCGCTCGCCGACCTGGTCTCCTTCGGCGTCGCGCCCGGCCTGTTGATCTACTCCTGGGCGCTGAGCGCGCACGGGATGGCGGGTGGGGCGGTGCTGTTCGCGTTCATCGCCTGCGGCGCGCTCCGGCTGGCGCGGTACAACGTCATGTCGGCGACCTCGGAGAGCAAGTACTTCACCGGGCTCCCGATCCCGGCCGCGGCCAGCGTGCTTGCGACCCTGGTGATCTTTGACCACCACATCCTGCGGATGGGGGCGGAGGTCAAACCGCTGCTGATCCTGGTGATGACCCTGGGGCTCGCGTTCCTCATGGTCAGTACGATCAAGTACCGGAGCTTCAAGGACCTCAAGTTCAAGGGTCGGCA
>CAZTUO010000210.1:0-5970 GCA_964616355.1 uncultured Nitrospira sp. | reverse complement strand
CCTCGACGATGTGTTTGACGATGGCGAGGCCCAGTCCCGTCCCGCCCAGCTCGCGCGACCGCGCCTTGTCCACCCGGTAGAACCGCTCGAAGATCCGCGGCCGATCCGCTTCGGGAATGCCCAGCCCGGTGTCCGTCACGCTCAGCTCCACCCCGTCAGCGCCGGATTCCGGCTCGGGCAGGGGAGCGGCCCGAGCCGCGACGTGGATCGTGCCGTGCGGTGGCGTGTACTTGACGGCGTTGTCGAGCAGGTTGGTGAGGACCTGGGCGAGCCGGTCCTCGTCTCCCACGACTGCCGGCAGGTCGGCCGGCACGGCGACGGTGAGACGATGCCCCTTCTTGTCCGCCAGCGGCGCGATCAGCGCGACCGTGCGCTCGACCACATCCTTGAGCCGGACGGGGTCGCGCTTGAACTGGACCTGCCCGGACTCGATCTGCGAAAGCTGGAGCAGGTCGTCGAGGATCAAGTTGAGCCGATTGGTCTGTTTCAGGATCACCCCGAGGAACCGCGCGGCCTGCTCCGGGTCGTCCTTCGCTCCATCGAGCAGCGCCTCCACGTAGCCCTTGATCGAGGTCAGCGGGGTCCGGAGTTCGTGCGAGACGTTCGCGACAAAGTCCTTGCGCACGGTCTCGAGCCGGCGCAGGGCGGTCACGTCGTGGAATACGAGCACGGCGAAGGGCTCGGCCTCGCGCCGGAGACCGGCCACCGACGCCTGGACCCTCAGCGTCCGGCCGCCAGGCGGAATCGTGATCTCGCCGCTCTGGTTCCGCTGGGTCTCGAGCACGCGGTCCACCAACTCGTTGAGCGCGTCGTGCCGGACGACCTCGCGGTGCAGCCGGCCCTTTGTCCCGGCGCCGCGCAACCCGAACATGCGCTCGAGCGCGGGGTTGACCTGCAGAACCCGGCCGCTGTAGTCCAGCACCATCACTCCCTCCACCATGGCCGTCAGCATGGCCAGGAGCTGTGAGCGGTCCTCGGAGACCTCCCGGATCTTCGCTTCGAGTTGCTCCGCCATCTGATTGAGCGTCGAGGCCAGCACCCCGACCTCGTCGTGCGCCGACGTCCGGATGCGCTGGCTCAGGTCGCCCCGCGCGAGCCGGCTGGCGGCGGCCGCGATGTCCGAGAGCGGCCGGGTGAGCCCCCGGGCCAGGAGCACGCTGGCGGCGAGCGAGAGCGCGAAGGCGACCGCCAGGGCGATCGCCAGCGCTTCGCGCACGTCGCGGATCCTCGCCTGCACCGCGGTGAGGGGCAGTGACAGCCGGACGACACCTGCGGGTGCGCCCCCCGGCGCGCGGACCGCGCGGGCGAAGTAGAACATCCGCTGGCCGGTCGTCTGGCTCAGGCGGATGTCCGTGCCCTGGCCGGTGGCCAGGGCTTCCCGCACCTCGGGACGGGACAGGTGGTTGTCCAGCTTGGGCACCGCCTCGTCCGGCGTGTCGCTGTCCGCCAGCACGACCCCCTGCGCGTCCACTACGGTGAGCCGCGCTGCAGCGGCCCGGCCCAGTTCCTTGGCCAGGCGCTGGAGGTCCCGCGCAGCGTCGGGACGTGCGGTTGCGGGCAGGGGAGAGATCAACGGGCCCAGGGTGTGGGCCGCGAGGGACCTGCGAGGGAGTCGGTCAGATTGACGAGCTCGAGCTGCTCGAGGGATCGGATGGTGACCCACCCGGCGATGGCTAGGCTCAGGGTGGCCGTCATCAGCGCGCCAAGGGTCACCTTCCAGCGGATCGAGAGGGTCATGGAGGATGTCTCTCGTGAATCGTCGTTCGTGAAGCGCGCAAGTTCTGCCTCTGCCGGTTTGCGGACGACGCTTCACGCTTCACGAGTCGCGTTCCTTGAGTTTGTACCCCAGGGATTTCACCGAGACGATCGCATCGTTGAGCGCGGGGATCTTCTGCTTGAGGCGGCGGACGTGCACGTCCACCGTGCGGGTGGTGCCGTAATAGTCGTAGCCCCAGACTGAGCTGAGCAGCACCTCGCGCGTGAGCACCCGGCCGGGATGCCGCAGGAGGTGCTCCAGCAGGCCAAACTCCTTCGCCGTGAGGGGGACCTCGAGCCCGTGGACCAGCACCTCGTGGCGCGCGAGGTCCATGACGAGCGGGCCGTAGGTGTACCGGGTGGTCTCGTCGGGCTTGCGCTCCAGCCGGCGGAACAGGGCCTTCACGCGAGCCATGAGGGCCTTGGGGCTGAAGGGTTTGGTCACGTAGTCGTCCGCACCCAGCTCCAGCCCGACAATGGTGTCCGCTTCCTCGGCCTTGGCCGTGAGCATGATGATCGGGAGCAGGGCGGTCTGCGGATCGCTGCGGATGCGCTTGCAGACCTCCAGCCCGTCCATTTCGGCGAGCATCAAGTCGAGGATGACGAGATCCGGGTGCTCCACCTTGACCTGCTTGAGCGCGTCGACGCCCGTCGTGGCCGTGCAGGTGCGGTACCCCTCCTTCTCCAGGTACAGGCGGACGAGGTCGAGGATGTCCTTGTCGTCCTCGACGATGAGGACCTTTTTGCTCACGAGCGCGCCTCTTGTGGCGACAGCGTAAAGGGACGGGGGAAGGGTGTCAAGGGCCGGGGGGCACCCTGGATCGGCCCGGCGGCGACGGACGGGAGCTCATGGCCGTGCGTTATTCAGTTGACGACGAGACCTGCTCTGCCGTAAGGTTAAGCCCGCTTGCCTTTCAGGATCCGCTTCACCGCGAGGAACGATGCACGATGAAGATCTATCTCGCCAAGCCGAGGGGGTTCTGCGCGGGCGTGGACCGCGCGATCGAGATCGTCGAGCTGTCCCTGAAGGCGTACGGGGCCCCGATCTACGTGCGCCACGAGATCGTCCACAGCCGGCACGTCGTGAACTCGCTCCGGCAGAAGGGGGCTGTGTTCGTGGAGGAGCTGACCGAGGTGCCGGACGGCGCCATCGTGATCTTTAGCGCGCACGGGGTGGCCAAGCAGGTCTGGGAGGAGGCGCGCCGGCGCCACCTCAAGGTCATTGACGCGACCTGCCCCCTCGTCATCAAGGTGCACAACGAGGTCAACCGCGACTACACCCAGGGGTACGAGCTGATCCTCATCGGCCACGCTGGGCATCCCGAGGTCATCGGCACGCTCGGGCAGGTCCCCGACAAGTTCCACCTGGTGTCCTCCGTGAGCGACGTCGAGACGCTGCAGGTGGAAAACCCGCAGCACCTCTCCTACGTCACCCAGACCACGTTGAGCGTGGACGAGTGCCGGGACATCGTCGCGGCCCTGAACCGCCGCTTCCCCGGCATCAAGGGGCCGCACCAAGAGGACATCTGCTACGCGACCCAGAACCGGCAGAACGCGGTCAAGGAGTTGTCGAAGGTGGTGGATGTGATCCTGGTCATTGGGTCACCCAACAGCTCGAATTCCAACCGGCTGCGGGAGCTGGGCGAGTACTGCGGCATTCCCTCTTACCTGATTGACTGTCCGGACGATATCAATCCCGAATGGGTACGGCACGCCTGTGCAGTGGGCATCACCGCCGGGGCCTCCGCGCCGGAGGTCTTGGTCACGCAGGTCGTGGACTATCTCAAGCAGTTCGGCCCCGCCGAGGTGGAAGAGCTCGCCGTCATCGAAGAAGACGTCGAGTTCATGCTCCCCAAGGAGCTGGTTCGGTTCAAGACAAAGCCTCCAGCCGAAGCCTCTCGGATGTAGGCGCGAAGTCCTGCCCGCCGTGCCCGGACCTTGTCCGTCCCTTCACTTCTGCTCGAACCCACTAGAGGTTGTAGGCCCTACGGCCTTTTGACCATATATCCTGCGTTTCTTTTTGATTTTTGAGTTGGCTTGTGCTACAAGGGCTGGACTCGGTCTTCTGGGCATGGTTCGATCCAGCTCGCGAGAGGAGGACGAATGTATCTTAAATCCTTGGAACTGACGGGATTTAAGTCGTTTGCGGAAGGACGGATCGAATTCCCGACTGGGATGACGGCGATCGTCGGGCCGAACGGGGTGGGGAAGAGCAACGTGGTGGACGCCATCCTCTGGGTCCTGGGCGAGCAGAGCACGAAGACCTTGAGGAGCGAGCGAATGGAGGACGTCATCTTCAACGGGACGCAAACCCGGAAGCCGCTCGGCATGGCCGAGGTCTCTCTGACGCTGAGCGGCGTGGACGGGCAGAAGCTGGCCGGCCTGCCGGGGCTGCCCGAGGGGATCGGGCACTTCCACGAGATCATGATCACGCGCCGGCTCTACCGGAACGGGGACAGCGAATATCTCATCAACAAGACCCCCTGCCGCCTCAAGGACATCCGCAGCCTCCTGCTGGACACCCGGGCTGGCTCGAAGGGACACACGGTCATCGAGCAGGGCCGGATCGAGCAGATCCTCAACGCGTCCCCGCAGGAGCGGCGCGAGCTGATTGAGGAGACGGCGGGTATCGTCCGGTACAAGAAGCAGAAGGCCGAGGCGCTGCGGAAGCTGGAAGCCACCCAGCAGAACCTGCTGCGAGTCCGCGATATCATCGCGGAGCTGCGCTCGCGCCGGAGCGCTCTGGAGCGGCAGGCCCGGCAGGCGCGCACCTACCGCGAGCTGCAGGCCGAGGCCCGCACGTTGGAGATTCAGTTGCTGGTCCGGGACTATCGAGGCTTGCTCGCCGCCCAGGCGGCGGTGGAGGGAGAGATCGGGACGTTGGAGCTCGGGGAGGCCGAGCACCTGGCGAGCCAGGCCCGGCTGACCCGGGACCTGGAAGCGGCGCGGCTGAAGCTGCTCTCCGGCGGACAGACCCTCGACCGGATCCGGGAGGAGCTGAGTGGCGTGCAGCAGGCGCAGGCCCAGGCGCTCACGGCGGCGGAAGTGGCGCGGAACGCGCTCCGCCTGTACGAGGCGCAGCGGCGGCAGGCTCAGGAGGACTCTGTCCGGCTCGCGGTGGAAGGCGAGCAGGCGGAGGTGGCGATCGCTGAGCTGCGCGACCGGCTGTCGGGGGTCGAGCGGGAGCTCGCCGAGCACGCCCGCCGGCTGGCGGACCTCGAGCAGGCGGCGCTCCAGCTCGCCGCGCAGCACGCGGTGGCGCTGCAGGACGAGGAGCAGGCGCGCGCAGCCATCCTCGAGGCTGCAGTCCAGGTCGCACGGGGGGAGAACGCGCTGCAGGCGCTGGAGGCGAGCCGGCAGGACGTGGCGCGGCGCGCCGACCGGCTCGATCGGGAGCAGGCCGAGGTGGAGGCGCAGGTGGTCTCGCTGCGGGCCCAGCTCGAGGACTGTCGCCGGCGCCGCCTGGCAGCGGAAGAGGAGTTCCGGACAATGCGCGAAGAGCGCGAGGCCGCGGCGGCGGAGGTCGCGGCGCAGGAGGAGCGGGTGCGGGAGGCCGACCAGCTCATCGGCCGCCAGCAGGAGGAGCTGGCGGGAATCGAGTCCCGCCTGCGCGCCCTTCAGGGGGTCCTACGGGAGGACATGGGGTACGGCCGTGAGGGCGAGGAGCAGGCCACCTCCCTGCGCGTCGCGTGCCCCGGGGTGCACGCCGCGTTGGTCGAATGGCTGGTCGTGCCCCCGGGGCTCGAGCGCGCGCTGGAGGCCTTGCTGGGCGAGCGGGTCCGCGCCTGGCTGGTGGAGGAGCCGGGCCAGGCCCGGCAGGCGATCGAGTTCCTGCGGACGAAGGCGCTCGGCCGCGGCGCCTTCGTGCCCAGGCGGCCGCGGTGGGTGGCGCCTGCCGAGCCTTCCCCATCGCAGCCCTGGTGGCCGGCGGTGGAGGGGCAGCCGGGCGTCGTGGGCCGTGTACTGGACCTGGTCCGCGGGCCCGCTGAACTGGAGGGGCTGCTGGCCTGGCTGTTCGGCGGCGCGGTGCTCGTGGAATCGCTTGAGGTCGCGCTCGCGCTGTGGGAGCGAGGCGGATGGACCGCACCCGCCGGCCCGACCCTGGTGACGCGGGACGGCGAGGTCGTGGATCCGGCTGGGGTGGTGAGCGGCGGCACCGTTGGCGCCTCTGGCGGCCTCCTCCAGCGGCGGCGTGAGGTCCAGGAGCTGGAGGCG
>CAZTUO010000209.1:0-5974 GCA_964616355.1 uncultured Nitrospira sp. | reverse complement strand
GGGCGGCGAGTTTGGTTTGCCAGATGAGGTCCTTGCTCATGCTCTACTCCGGAATTCTCTTCAGCGTGACCATGTCGAGTTGCGGTTTCAGCTTGGCCCGTCTTGTTCCGTCCTTGATGCAGGGATAGCTCCGCGCACCCGTGGGCATGGTCAGTTCGTCGAGCAGGGTATGGACCGACTGCCACGTCTGGACGATGGCATTGCACTGCGGATTGAAATCATGCGGCGGAAGGCATGGCACATGAAAGATGACACCGACGAGTTTACCATCGGACGTTTGACGCACTTTGAAACGCAGGCAGTTTGGAAGCCTGGCGTTCCGATCAAACGCCCGTGTCGGGTGCCGGGTAATCGGATAGGAGAGCCAATGCCGTTCCAATGGATGCCGGTGCGGAGGAGCGACCTCTGGAAACACAAACTGCGTCCGCAGCCCGATCTTGATGATGGCCAGTTCGCGCATCACGGCCTTCCAGTCGTCAAGCGGCTTCGTCTGCCAGATGAGCGGGCCTCGGTCGTCCTTGCCGATGGCATTGGGCCAGTCGAGCTTAAGACAGTCACGCCAAGGGCGAAGGGGCGGCGTCATGCCCTGACCCCTGCCCTCTCCCAGAGGGAGAGGGAGTAGCGAGAACGACCCCCAGCCGTTCCGGCTCCGGCCCCCCAGCGTGCCGTAGCGCTCCATGAGCCAGAGGGCGCGTTGGATGCGCGGCGCGTTCTCCTTCACAAGTCGGTCGAGCATAGGATCAACATGTGCGGTGGGGTACGCGATGGAGAAGGTAGCCATTTCAGCAACCTGAATGGCGGCGTTGGCTTTTAGTTGCGTACCAGCCTTGAACTCCAGCGGTCCATAGCCCAGATACAACGCCCCACCGATGGGCTTCGGAACCTCCGGGTGGTGAACGGTGGTGTCCCAAGGCCATTGCTCCTTCCTGAGGGTTCCCGCCTCCCACCGATCCAGCCGCAGCCGAACAAGGCTCTTGCGCGCAGCGGTCTTCTCTTGCCGGCCATTGCGTTCGACGGTGTCGTCTTCCAACCACGCATGGCCGAATAGCAACCCCTCCTCTCGCCGCATGGCTTCCACGTCCACATTGAAGTTGCGGTCAGCCACGTAGGCCACCCGCCACCACTCGCGCAGGAGGTGCTTGATCGGCGGCGTGCGCCACCGGCCGCTCTGCTCGGCGTCGCCCAGGAAGGCTGCGGTGAGGAACGTGAGGGTGAAAGTCAGTGTCTTCATGGTCCGTCTTCCTTGCTGATCAGGCCCGCACTGTACTCACGCTGGATCGCCCTGTCCAGCATGGCAACGTTGCCGGGGCGACAAAGAGCAATCATGATTCCGGCAGCAGCCTCTCAGGCCATTCCTTGCTTGACCGGTCCGACTCCTTGAGTTTATGGTACGTCCTACCGTGCCAGGAGGTACCCAATGAGTTATCGCGTGAGTGTCGTGATCGAGCGTGACGAGCACGGGTTTTTTGCCTACAGCCCGGAACTTCAGGGTTGCCACACGCAAGGGGATACCCTCGACGAAGTCATGGCCAACATCCGGGAGGCCGTGGAACTGTATCTGGAAACCCTTTCCGAGGAGGAACGCGCCGCCTTATTGAGCCGCGAAGTCCTGACCACCGCAATCGAGGTTCGCGTTGCCTAAGCTGCCACGGCTGACTGCGGCCGAGGCCGAAGCGTTGCTACAGAAAGCTGGCTTTACGTTGCTTCGCTCGAAAGGCAGTCATCGAATTTATGCCAAGGGCTCACAGCGCGTGATTCTTCCGTTTCATGCCGGCCGGATCCTCCATCCCAAACTGGTCAAACAGGTGCTCGTAAGCCTGTCGGACAAGCCCGATCCCACGTAACCGCTGTTCGCTCCGGCAATTGCCGTTACCAACTCCTGCCACCGTCCGGCCTGCTCAGCGTCGCCCACGAAGGCCGGGGTGAGGAATCGCACGGTGTATTCGAGCTTCGTCAGGGCCATGGTTCGCTTCCTCCGGTGAGTGCGCCTTCCTCTCTACTGATTTCTCCTACTGCTGTCCAGCATGGCAACGTTGCCGGGTGATCGCCCCAGTCCCGCAGAGGTGTCGCAGCCAGGTGGGCTCTGTCTCATGACAGGGCCTCCATGAACACAGCGGTCTGTTCCTTGACCCGTTCGGAAAAGAAGCGGGTCACCTCGTGCCACGGACGAACGACCAAGAGCCGGGCCTCAGGCTCCCGTTCGGCGTCCTCGAAATACACCAGCGATTTCGCGAGATGGATGGGGTTCTGACGCGGGTCCGTGTACAGGTCCCGCAGGCGTCCGGCGACCGTCGCAAACTCGACGTGCTGCAGAATTTCGTACAAGTCATAGAAATCCTTTCGTGCGCCCCGCTGGCTCACGGCGATCAGTTTCATGGCTCCGATGTCGGTGATCGGTGCGATCGGCCGGCCATGGAGCCGCTCTGCGGCCGGCCCGAACGACCCCCGGAAAGCGATGAAGGTGCAACGCACGTTCGCGAGCAGACATTCCACCGTGTCGTGGCGGTCCTGCAGCGGGGTGATAGGTTCTCCCAGCGCCCATAGCCGGCTCATCAATCCAGGGGGGAATGCATCCGGGCGGCAGAACCAGTCGAAGTCCACGGAGATCCGATGGTCCAGTTGCAAGGCGAGTCCTGTGCCGCCTGCGAGCACGAACTCCGTCCCTGCCAAGCTCCGACAGAGGGCCGGCGCGAGGGCCTGCGCCTCCGGCGTCAGGGCATCAAGCCGCAGCAAGGTAGAGCCTCCAGAAATTCCGGTCGCGCGCCGGCAGGCGGCGGCTGGTGGCTGCGATGTCACGCAACAGATCACACCTTGCATGTGCCAACAACCACTGGAACGTCTCCGGCGTGATCTTCTCCATGAGCCGTTCTGCAATAAAGCGCTCATGCGTGGCCAGGCTCAACCGGTCGAACTCCACATCCCAGAAATAGGGCCGAAGCGCCTCGGGCAGCGACTCGTGATTCATGGCAGCTCATCCTGGCGGTCTGCGTGCCCTGGACGGGCCGGCGGTGGCAACGCGTCCAAATCCAGCGCCGGAATCTCCGGCAGTTGGCTGCCGATGACGCCGCGGATGGCCCCGTACATGCCGACCGTGTTCGTCATCAGCCGCTCGATTTGCTTGGCCCGCTCGTTCCACAGCTTCTCCATGGCGCGGCGTTCTTTCGCGAGTTGCTCCTCCATGGCTTTGAACGTCTCGACGAGCGCCTCGACCCGATGCCGGAACTCGTCCCCGGAGAGGTAGCGGTACAAGGCCTCCATTTTGTCGCTCATCCCCTGGGCGGCGGCTCGGGCGAAGGCGACCCGCAGAAGCTGTTCGCGCAGGGCGATGGCGAGCGGGAGATAGCAGGCGAGGCTTGTCACCCACACGCCGTCCAGGAAGCCGAACGTCCGAACGTCTTCCGGTAGAGTGACCGAGACGAGGACGGCCACGCTCGCCCCGGCCTCGCGCTGGTCGTCCTTGAGCTTGGCGAGCCAGCTCGGGCTCCAGGCTTTGGTGCGCTTGGTCTCCCAGATGATCGTCCCGCAGGACCGCAGACTTCCGTCGCGCACCTCCTGGATCACGTCGGCCCCGCGCATCCCCTTGGGCACTGGCCGGATCTCGTCCTGCGGAAACGCCCGCGCGAGGGAGGCTTCGAGATCCAGTTCGAGCACTTCGCCCTGGCGCTCCTGCGAGCCCTGCTCGCTTTTGCGGCGGGCTTCCTCGAGCAGCGCCTTGAGGTCCTCGATCTGCTTGTCTTTCTCCTTCAGCTTGAGCGCCTGCTCGTCGGCGGCGAGCTTGCGAATCTGCTCCTCGAGTTTCTGCTTTTCGGCGTCCACCTTGCGGGCGACTTCCAGGTCCAGCTCGCGGGCTCGCGCTTCCAGCGCCGCCTTCTCCTTGCGGAGCGCCAGCTCGGCGTTCTGGGCCTCGCGGGTCTTGCGCTGCTGCTCGGCGAGTTGCTCGCGCAGGAGGCGCAGCTCCTGTTCCGACGCTTCTTTCGCCCGGGTCTCCGCCTGCTGCCTGGCGGCCTGGAGTTGCGCGTCGTATCGCTGCTTGAGGTCGGCTTCGACCGTCGTGCGCACCTGGGCGAGCAACGCGTCCGAGAGCGCGATCGGTTCGCCGCATTTCGGACAGGTGATGTGATTCGGCGTCATGGGTGCATCCTTCCGTTGGCTACGACCGAGAGCGGTTCACGCTCATGACGCTAGCCTACTCAGCCGCGCGTCCCGCGTCCAGCTTCGAAACGTTGCCGCAACGTTGCCAAGAACTGGGTTAGCCTTCCGACAGCTTCGTCTTATCGAGGGCGAGCCCATACACCGTGTCGCCTTTGGGGCCGGCGGAGCGCACCCGATAGGGATTGGCGCTCCCTGCAAGGCCTACCGCCTCATCCAGCTTCTTGTTGAGCTTGCTGACCAGCGAGCGGAATTGCTCAGGGGCATCCTCGAGCCCCCTGACCTTCGGCAGCACGGGCCCACCGCCCCGTTCCTCGAGGAGGGACTTGCTCTCGCACCATGTCTTCTTGGTAAAGGGCAGGAAACAGTCCATGCAGTCGCCGCAGGAGCGTAGCTCCGGGCGTGTGCAATGCCGCAGCTTGGTTCGAGCGAAGGCACGATAGAGGGTCATCAGCGCCGGGGAGAGGGCGATCCGGCGCGGGCCGATCCGGAGCGTATTCTCGCGAAGATGAAGCCGGACTTCCGGCGGGTCGATCAGCACGCGAAGCCGCGCTTGGGCAGCCGAGGCCAGGTCGCTCAGCGAGCGCGTCGAGTCGAGGTGATCGCGAGACAAGAGCCCGCGTAACGGGACGTAGGGGACCTCCGCCAGTTCGACCGTCGCCGAGCGGGCGTCGATGTGCCGGCCGTCCCGAAGCGCGAGCCGTCGCGACCGCTTCGGGGGAAAAAAGAACTCTTCATGGGATTCGAACTCGGGCGGGACGAGCACGTGATACAGCCGGTCGGTGGGTCGTCCGTATAGTTGCAGCGCTGCCGCCAGCAGCACCCCCATGGTCTTGCGCCCGCCGGCGACCGAACAGTGAAGGCGAGTCTCCGGTCGGCTCGTGTGTCGACGAAGGAAGGCCGCGATTTGATCGCCCACCGCGCGGTTATCCGCCTCGGACCGGACGTCGCTCAGCGGAGCCCCACGGGCATCACGGAAGATCTGGATCGAGGCAGGGGTGCACCGGGGCGCCGGCGTCGGACGATACTCGCGCACATAACGGGTCAGCGCGCCGTGCGGACCCAGTAGTCGATCGCGGCAGATCGATTGGCCGGCCTGGGTGGTCAGAATCCAGATCTCGGTAGGGTCAATGGGCGGGGTGCGGTGATGCAGCGCCCAGAGGGTTTCGGTTACGACTTGCGGCGTCAGCCCGCACAAGGCGACCAGCACATCCCGCATGGCGACCCTCCGGCTCCCCGGCCGGAACGAGGATGCCGGAAGTCGCCTAGGTAGTCAAGCGGGAGGAGGGCCAAGCGGATTCGCTGGTGCCCGGGTGAAATTCCGCGTATACTACGGCGCGCGTGCGCCAGCGTCCGGACGGGGCGCGCACGCGGACCCATTGGAACGGGGGTGCCGATGCGATACCTGGGCCTGAAGGTGGCGGTCCTGGCGCTCGCGGTCGGGTGCGCGAGCCAGATGGAGCCCGGGGTTCGCGGGCCCTATCAGACCTGGGACGACGTGATCAACCGGTGGATCGGGAAGAACAAGCAGGACCTCTACTACGAGCTGGGCCCGCCGAACCTGCACCCGAAGGAGTCCGCCGACGGCCTGGTCGAGATGGTCTGGGATTTCACGATTGACCGGATGCCCGGCCAGGCCGATGAGTATCACCTGCTCCCGCTCTACGGGCAGGACGAAAACTGCCAGCTCATCTTCTTCGCCGACGCGAACGGCGTGATCCGCTCGGGCCGCCGCAAGGGCTGCGACTGACGCCAAGGCCTACGTGCGGGCCAGTGCCACCGCGAGCAGCAGCACCAGAAGCGCGGCGACCAGCGCGGCCCGGCC
>CAZTUO010000208.1:0-5989 GCA_964616355.1 uncultured Nitrospira sp. | reverse complement strand
AGATCGTGGCGCGGGTCCTGGAACGGAGCTCAGTGGGCCTGGGCCTCCACTACGAGCGGAACAACTTCACGAGCGAGCTGGTGGACGACGAGCGGCGGGGCGGACACGAGGACGTGTACCAGGTGGAAGTGGACTTCCGGCATCGGATCTCCGACGGCCTCGTCCTGACGGCCGGCTTTCAGCGGTCGGAGCGCAAGGCGAGCTTCGAACGGACCGCGTTCATCGACGTCAATCTCTACGCCGGCGGCGAGTACCGGTTCTAGCCCGCATGGCCATGTGGGTTAGCCCGCGTTCTTCTTTGCCTACGGCGGGCGGAGGGCCCTCCTGGTCATCATGCCGCCCGCGCCCCGGAGCGCTCGAGAGCAAGGGCGGCCCTGCCTGGAATCGCCCCGACCGGCTGTGGTCTAACGCTACAGTGGGCCAGGCCCGCCCTGTAGCAGGACTCCCCGGTTGGCAAGCGAGCGGAGCGTTGCGAACGGCAAATGGCTGAGAAATCCTGAAGTTTTTGGCTGCCCGCTATTCGCTGTTCGCCGATGTTCGGTGGCACTGCTCTTGCTCCCTTGCAATCAGCGCAAGCTGGATACGCAAACGGGCTGAACGAGGGGATCATGACGACCGACGCGCGGAAGCTCTGCGTCATGTGCGCCTGGCGCGGGACTTGCCAGTTGAAGTACAGCATGCCCGGCGGGGTGGCGCTGCACTGCGTGGAGTACACCCGGGATGTCACGCTTAAGGAACCGGAAGACGAGGTCCGCAAGCGCAACGTGCTCGTGGTCGGCGCAACGGGCATCGGCAAGACGACGTGCGTCCAGCGCATCCTGGACCGGACCGGCCTCCGCGCGGGCGGCTACCTGCAACGCGAAGCGAGGGCGGGCCTGTTTCGGACGAGCCAGGAGCTCCTGCTGCTGGGCGGTGCCCCTCCAGGGGTGATCGCGCTCGCCTCGACCAAGGCGCAACCGGGCTGGACGGCGCTCGGGCGCCAGTTCCTCAACCTGGGCGCGCTGGACGGGCAGGTGGTGCCCCACCTCAAGGAAATGGTTGCGTCCGACCGGATCGAGCTGATCGTGCTGGACGAGATCGGCCGGCTGCACTGCGTCTCGGCCTCGTTCCGCCAGCAGGTCGTGGACTGCATCACGTCGCCCAAGAGCGTGCTGGCCACGATGCCTGCGGGGGAGGATGAGGAGTTCATCTCCGCGCTCCAGGCGCGGGCGGACGTGACGGTCCTGCCCCTCACCTACGACAACCGGGACAGCCTGGTGGAGCAGGTGGCGTTCCTCCTGACCGGGGCGCGGGCGGCGACATGAGCGCGGCGGGCGGATGGACGATGGAGCGGGTGAGTTTTTCGAAGATCCTGGTGCCAACCGACTTCTCGCCCTGCTCGGAGGAGGCATTCCAGGTGGCGCTGCTGCTGGCGCGCCAGTTCGGCTCCGAGGTCCTCCTGCTCCACGTCGTGGACACCAAGACGCTCGACGCGCTGAACGCGCTGGGGCTGGCCCGGCCGTCGGAGGAGGCCGGGCAGCGGAAGCGCCTGCGACATCGCGCACGCCTGAACGCCCGACGCCTGCTCCACGACGCGGAGGCCCGCGGGGTGAAAGTGCGGCGGCTGCTGGCCGAGGGCTCGCCCTTCGTCGAGATCGTGCGCGCGGCGCGGAGCGAGGCCGTGGACCTCGTGGTCATGGGCAGCTACGGGGGCCAGACGGGCAACGTCGAGAAGATTTTCTTCGGGAGCACCGCCGAGAAGGTGGTCCGGACGGCCGGGTGCCCGGTGTTGTGCGTGCCGCTGCGCGGGAGGCTCCAGCCGGCCCGCCGGGCAGGCGGCGTTGAGCCTAGGAAGGAGCCCATATGAATCGCAAGCATCGGAACTGGCGGAGGAAAGGGAGCCGCCGGCTGGTCCTGGCTGCGGGACTGGCCCTGGCGCTGCTCGCGCCGGCGGCCGCCCAGCCGGAGCAGCGCGTCCAGGTGACGATCAGGGACTACACCTTCATCACGAAACAGACGCCGCTGCAGCTCGGCACGCCGACCATCATCGTGATCCGCAACGAGGATGCGGTGCGACACGACTTCGGCTCGGCGATCTTCCAGGGGACCGTGACCCGGGTCGAGGCCGACGGGGTGACCTCCTACGGCACCGGGATCGGCGGCGCCTACGTGGACCCCGACCGCCAGGTGGTGATCCGGCTCACGATCGAGCGCCCGGGGAAATACGAGTTCCGGTGCTCGATCCATCCGGAGATGAAGGGCGAGATTCTGCTGCTGAGCGTGAACGCGGTATGAAAGCTCTGGCCGAACGGGTGTTGCTGGCGACGGACTGCTCGGAGGCCTCGGCCGCGGCGGAGACCTACGCGCTGGGGCTGGCGATCGCCTGCGGGGCGGCGCTGGCCGTGGTCCATGTGCTGGATCTCCAACCGGGGCTGGATCCGGAGTCTCCGGTCACCCGCCTGTACCTGGAGGAGCTGCGGAGCCTGACGGCGCCGCGACTCGGCGAGGTGATCGCGCGGGCAAAGGCCGCGGGCGTCCCGGCGAGCGGCCACGAGTTGGTGGGGGAACCGGCGGAGCGGATCCTCGCGTGGGCGCAGGAAGCCAAGTCCGATCTGATCGTCATGGGGACGCACGGACGGACGGGATTGGGACGGGTTCTGCTGGGCAGCACGGCGGCGCGAGTCGCCGCAGGGGCGCCCTGCCCGGTTCTGACCGTTCGACAACCTCACGGCGGGGCGCAGGCTCACGGCGGGCCGCAGGGGGCGGAACGGACCTCCCCAGAGGCTGCCCCCGATCGGCTTGCGATCCGGCGTATCCTCGCGCCGGTGGACTTCTCCGACTGTTCGCTCGAAGCGCTGGAGCACGCGGTCTTGGCCGCCAAGCAATTCGATGCCGCGCTGACGATCCTGCACGTGGTGGAGCCGGTCGCCTACGGGCTGGACTTCACGCTCGGCGGCGCGACGGAAGGCCAGGCGCTGCGTCTGCGGTGGGAAGCGAAGCTCACGGAGCTTGCGGCAGTCGTCGAGGCGCAGGGCCTGCCCACCGACTGGGCGCTGGCCGGCGGGGGATCGGCTGAAACGATCCTGGCGCGGGCCCGGGCCCTCGCCTGCGACCTGATCGTCATGGGGACGCACGGGCGGCGCGGCCTCCGGTATCTGGTGACCGGCAGCGTTGCGGAGGCCGTGCTCCGCGGGGCCGCCTGCCCGGTGATGACGGTCAAGAGCCCGAAGTTCGCCAGGAGAGGTCACAGGTGACGCAGGACGCGGGACGGGTGCGGCAGGAAGCATGGGGCCACCCCGGTCCCGCGTCGCTTGTCACGCTTCACGCCGGTGAGCCGGAGCTGGGGGCTCTCCTTGCCAGGCTGGAGGCCCTGGCCCAAGTCCCCACCTTTGCCGCGCAGCGGCAGATCGCGCTCACCCGAGCGTTGCGGCCCTACCTGGAGTACGGGGACGCGGCGCCCCTCGAGCCGACGCCGGAGGAGATCGGGCTGGCCCTCCTGTATCTCTACGCCGATTTCTTTCCCGAGGACGGGCAACTGTCCCTGATCGAACAGCTCCGGGACCTCGTCGAAGTCCATGTGTCGTCCAAGGAGCGAGCCTGGCTCGATCCGCTCCGGCATTCCTACATGGACCTGCTGGAGGTCGTCGAGGCGAGCCGGGAGGATGGGGCCGGGACGCTGACGCTTCGGTCCCTGGGCGACGGCCGCACGGCAGGCGCGGCCGCCGGCGCGCTCATCCACCCGGTGCGTCCGGGCCAGGTGCTCCTCACGCGGCTTCTCCGGAAGAGCCAGCGGGTGGTCCTGCCCGGTCCGGCGGTCGTCCTGGCGAGCGGCCGGGCGAGGGCGATCAAGGAGGGCGCCGACGAGTGGCGCCGCGCGCTCGAGACGGAGACCGGCGCCTTTGCGCTCGGGGAGTGGAGAGAATTCGCCAAGCGCTTCGGCTACGTCCTGCTCTGGCAGGTGGCGCAGGTCCGGCTGAAGCTGCTGGCCGAGGCCTCCGCGCGCATCCGGTACCGCACCGGCGCGGGCGAGCCGGTTCTCTACGCGATGGCGCTCTACGAGCATGCCGACCCGGAGGGGGTGACTCGGGAGCTGTCCGCGCAAGCCGGATGGACCACCGGGCCGGAAGGGAGCTGGGTGCTCCCCAGCCGGCAGACCGGGACCGCCGCGCCGGAGCCGGTGGGGCGGCTCACGGTGACGCCGACCCAACTCTGGGTGGAGGCCGACGGGCCGGAGCGACTCGACGCGCTCAAGCACGCGCTGGCCGCGACCTTCGGCTATCGGCTGCGGTTCCGGGGCGAGGCCGCTGCGCCCCCCGCGCATCCCCTGCCGGAGGTGGACCTAGCCACCGACGAAGGTCCGGCGCTCGCGGTGACCGTGCCGGCGGAGGAGGCGCGCCGGTTGATCGCGGCGTTCCTTGAGACCTGTTATCTCCAGTGGGCCGACCAGCCCTCGCTCGCGCTGGACGGCCTGACGCCGAGACATGCCGCGGCCGACGAGTGCCTGCGCCCTCGCGTGGCTGCGCTGATTGACCGCATGGAGCGGGACGATCTGGGACGACGCCGAACCGGCCAGCCCGGCTATGACTACGGCCGGCTGCGCGCCCACGTGGGGCTCTGACCGGGCCGCAGAAAGCTGTTGCGCGCGGCTCAAGGAAAACGGGTAGAATGCAGCCATGGATCCGGCTCGACCGACCTCTGCCTCGCCCGGGTTCCTGCCTGCCGCCTCCCTGCAATCCCTGATTGACGTCCTGTGGGCCAGGGGCTCTCGGGTCCTCGGACCAGTGGTCCACGACGGGGCCGTGCGGTGGGACGAGGTGCGCCGCGCGGACGACCTCCCGCGCGGCTGGCGGGATCACCAGGAGCCGGGCCGGTACCGGCTGGAGCGGACCGGCTCGGCCCGCTCTTTCGACGTCGTCCACGGCCCCGAGTCGCTCAAGCGCTTCGTCTTCGCCCCGCGCGAGCCGCTGCTGACGATCGAGCGGGCCGGGAGAGGCCTGACCGTCCGTCCCAGCATGCCGCAGACGGCGCCCATCGCGCTCCTCGGGGTGCGTGCCTGCGATCTGGCCGGGCTCGCGATCCAGGACCGGATCTTCCTGCGGGGCGCCTTCGCGGATCCCTATTACGAGGCGCGCCGGGCCGGGCTGTTCCTGGTCGCGGTGAACTGCACGCGGGCGCTCTCGACCTGCTTCTGCGCGTCCATGGGCACGGGCCCCCGGGCGACCTCTGGCTTCGACCTGGTTCTGACCGAGGACGAGGAGGGCTTTCTGATCGAGGCCGGGACTGCGGCCGGCGCGGAAGTGCTCCACGCGCTGCCCCTCTCCCCGGCGGGACCGGCACGGGCGGCGGAGGCTGCGGCCGCGATCGAGGGGTGCGCCCGCAGCCAGACCCGTCGCCTGGACGGTACCTGCCTGCCGCAAGCCCTGTACGACGCGCACGACCATCCCCGCTGGGACGACGTCGCAGCGCGCTGCCTGTCGTGTACGAACTGCACGATGGTCTGCCCGACCTGCTTTTGCCACCGCGTCGAAGCGGGGCCGGACCTGGGCGGACGGCGGGCCGAGCCTGCGCGGCTCTGGGATTCCTGCTTCACGGAGGAGCATGGCTACATCCACGGCAAGAACCTGCGGCCGACGGTGAAGGACCGCTACCGCATGTGGCTGACCCACAAGCTCGCGAGCTGGATGGACCAGTTCGGCATGTCCGGCTGCGTCGGCTGCGGGCGCTGCCTCACCTGGTGTCCGGTGGGGATCGACCTCACCGAGGAGCTGCGCGCGCTGACGGGAGCACGCCGTCCATGAATCCCTACGCGATCCAGCCCGCGACCATCGTGGACAAGCGCAAGGAGGCGCAGGACATCTACACCTACCGCCTGCGGCTGGACGATCCGGAGGCGCGCCGGCACTACCGCTTCACCGGCGGGCAGTTCAACATGCTCTATGCGTTCGGCGTGGGCGAGGTGGCGATCTCGATCGTCTCGGACCCCGACGAGCCCGAGCTGCTGGAGCACACG
>CAZTUO010000207.1:0-6002 GCA_964616355.1 uncultured Nitrospira sp. | reverse complement strand
TCACCCACCGCGAAGGGGAGTCCCACCGACTCAACCAGGGTTTTTCAACATCCTGGTAGGAGCCCATCGTCTCTGGTTGAACCAGAGCTACCGGTTGGCGAGAGTCGAGAAACCCCGTGCGTGCAGGAGGCGCTCGTCGGCAGTGACGAGGGTCAGGTCGTTGACGAGGGCGGTGGCAGCGAGGAATCGGTCCACAGGGTCGTCATGTGGGAGAAACACCGAACGGCTTTGAAAGGCAATTTCATGGCTCACGGGGGCTTCGCGAAACGGGATGGTACGAAAGACCTGGCGGAGCCACTCGGCGGCGGTCGGTTCGAGGCGCACGCGACCTTTGTCGGCCAAGATCAGCACTTCCATGTAGTCAGTGGAGAAATCCAAAGCTGGTTGGCCGGGTTCTCCAGTTCGGATGCAACCCGCGAGCTCAAGCGACCGGGCTCAATGAGGCTCCAGAGAAAGATCTGGGTGTCCCGCAGCAGGTTCACGACCGCAGGACTTCCCACTCCTTGGCGTCAACAGCGGGGGAGAGAATATCGCCGAGGATCTTGCCGGTCGACTGAAACAAGCCTAGCCAGGAGGGAGGCTTCTGAGGCGGCGGGGGAGGCAGAATTTGGGCGATGACCTCCCCTTTGCGGGTGACAAGAATGGATTGGCCGGTGCGTTTCACCTTGGCAAGCAGCGCGAGGCAGGTCGCCTTAAAGGTAGAAATGCTCACGGTTTCAGCCATGCACAACCTCTCGGAAATCACTCGCACTATAGTCAATGACCATCGTCAAAATTCATGGCCCGGGTGCCCGGCAGTGCGCGTCGAACGGCGAACCTCGAACGGGCCTTCTGCCTTGAACCTCCAACCTCGCACTGTCCCAGCCTGTAGACGCTAGAATTTACTCTGACGGTCAGGGCAAGTCCTCGCCGTTCCTCTCTGGGGGGAGAACAGAGCGAGGACCATGAAGAAGGAGCGGAAGAGTATCAAGACCAGGCTTGGATTGTCGGAGCTGGCGAAGCCGCTCGGCAACGTGTCGAAGGTCTGCCAGCTCATGGGCGACAGTCGGGACAGCTTCTACCGGTTCAAGGAGCTCGACGAGACCGGGGCGAGGCGGCCCTGGAGGCGATCGCCCGGCGCCATTCGATGCTGAAGCATCGCGTGCCGTCGGAGGTGGACGCCGCGGTCGTGCGGCTGGCGATCGAGCAACCCGCGATCGCATGACCCCGCTCACCGCGGCCGACCTGCTCGACGACCGGGTGCTCCCGTTCTTGGAGGAGCACGGCATCCCGCTGAGCTGCGTGCTGCCCGATCGGGAGACCGAGTCCTGTGGGGGCCCCGGACCAGCACGACTCTGAGCGGTCCCTGGCAGTGGAAGACACTGAGCACATGCGGACGAAGACCAAACGCCTGCAGACGAACGGCCTCGGCGAGCAGTTCCATGAGACCCTGCACAACGAGTTCTATCGGGGGGGGTCCGCAAGAAGCTCGACCGGGCGCTGGAGGAGCTGCAGGCGGATCTCGATGCGTGGCTCGCGGAGGACCACGATCGCCGGCCGCACCAGAGCCGCTGGTGCTCTGGCAAGGCGCCCATGCAGACGTTTCTGGACAGCGTGCCGCTGGCGATGGTCTTGGCCTATCGAGCCTCCTGGCGGCCTGCCGGGACGGGGAAGTTTCCCGTTGACGCAGTCCTGGCCTTGCCGTACAAAGAGCCTATCGTCAGGGGGATGAGGGGGAAGTGGGGATGCATGGCTCGGCCGCGCAGGACGCCGTGCTCCAGGCGTTTCTTCAGGCGATCGGCTCCGTCCGCCCGCGTATCGAGCGGCTCATCCTCTTTGGCTCCCGCGCCAGGGGCCCGCACCAGAGCGATTCCGATTTACGATCTGCTCCTGGTCGTGGATCAGAAGCATCCTCCATTACTGGATCCCCTGTACGACGCGGTCATGGACGCGCTCCTGACTTACGGGCGCTTGGTCTCCCTCAAGGTCTTCGAAAAGCGGGAATTCGAACGGCTGCAGGGCCTCCGGACGCCGTTTATGGCGCGGATTGCTGAGGAAGGGGTGCCGCTTGGATAGGGCTCGCGTCGAACTCCTGCAGGCGGCGCTCCTGACCGAGGGCCAGCGGGCGGACACCCATTGGGGCGTGGTGATGCTCTTCGGCCTCCTGCTCGTGAAGACCGGCAAGCTGGAGCGGAAATGGGGGAAGTTCCTGGCTCACTTGAAGGACGATCAGGAGGCCAGGGATGACGAAGCGGTCGCGTCTCTCGATGAGGGCACGGCGTGGCGGGCCATTGACGAAGCCGAGGGGGTCGTCGCGGCGATCCGCCCGTATGTCGCGACGCTGATCGGCAAGCCCCGGGGAAGGTGACGTGCCAGTCCCAGGGATGAGAGGCCTGCGACACGTGGCCCTGCGGGTCACGGATCTCACGAAGTCCCGGGAGTTCTACGAGGGATTGTTCGGCCTGCAGGTGGTGTGGCAGCCGGACGCGGAGACTCTGTATCTGAGCTCGGGCAGCGACAACCTCGCGCTGCACCAGATCCCGGCTGGGGCGTTGGCGGACTATCCCGGCCAGCGCGGGCAGTTTCTGGATCACCTGGGCTTCCTGGTCGAAAGCGAGGCGGTCGTGGACCGGCTCTGCGAGCAGGCGGAGCGGGTGGGGGTCGTGATCGTCCACAAGCCTCGCCGCCACCGGGACGGGAGCTATTCCTGCTACCTGGCCGATCCCGACGGGAACCGGGTGCAGGTCCTCTTCGAGCCGACGATCAGCCGGGAGCGGTGAGCCGGGGCGCTGGGACGCGTGGGCGGGAGGAGCAGTGGAGCAGGCGGACGTGCTGATCTGCGGCGGCGGCATCATCGGGCTGACGCTGGCCCGGGAGCTAGTCTCGCGTGGAGTCGAGAACATCATCATCCTGGAAAAGGAAGGGGAGATCGGGCGGCATGCGTCGGGGAGGAACAGCGGGGTGCTGCACGCCGGGATCTATTATCCGGCCGGAAGCTTGAAAGCCAGGCTCTGTCTGCGCGGCAATCGGCTCATGAAGGCCTATTGCCGGGCCAAGGGGCTGCCGCTGCACGAGACGGGGAAAGTCGTCGTCGCGAGGCGTGAAGGGGAGCTGCCGGCCTTGCAGAAGCTCTACGACACCGCCTCGGGCAACGGCGCGACGGTCGAGCTGATTGACGAGCGCCGCCTCGACGCCGTGGAGCCGTTTGCGCGCACGCATCGCCTCGCGTTGTACTCGGCCGAGACGGCGATCGTCGATCCGAGGGCGATTCTGCGCCAGCTCGCTCGCGATCTCTTGGACACGGGCAAGGTCCGGCTGCTGACGGGGACGGGCCTTGTGGGGGTCAAGGAATCCCGAACGGCGCAGACCACCCACGGGCCCATTCGGTTCCGGGGCTTCATTAACGCCGCCGGCGCGCACAGCGATACGATCGCGCACCGATTCGGGGTGGCCCGCCAGTACCGGCTCATTCCGTTCAAGGGAACGTATCGGGAACTCGTCCCGGCGAAGGCTTCCCTGGTGCGGAGCAACATCTACCCGGTGCCCGATCTTCGGAACCCCTTCCTCGGCGTGCATTTCACGCGCGATCTCGACGGACAGGTCTACGTTGGTCCCACCGCCATCCCGGCCTTCGGGCGGGAGAATTATGGCCTCCTGGACCGGCTCGGCGGCGAGTCGCTGCGGATCCTGCTCGACGATGTTCGGTTGTTTTTCGCGAACTCGAAATTCAGGAAGGTGGCGCTGAGCGAGCCTCGTAAATATCTGGCTCGGTATTTCTTCCAGGATGCGAGAGAGCTGGTGAAAGACCTACGTCCGGAGGATCTCCGGCCCTGCGGGAAGGTCGGGATCAGGCCGCAGCTCGTGGACTGGTCGAACAAAGAGCTGGTGATGGACTTCCTGGTGCTGCGTGATCAGGAGACCCTGCACATCCTCAATGCGGTCTCCCCGGCCTTCACTAGTTCACTGGCCTTCGCTGAACACGTCGTGGATAGCTACTTCGCGGCGGACGGCCGCGCCTCGGCAGAGGACCTCCTGACCACGGCGGCGCCTTTGTCGTGAGGCCGGAATGAGCCAAATCTGGACAGCGCTGCGCAGCGATCAGTACGTCGGCCTGGCGCCGTGGACATGGATCCAGCTCGAGAGCGGCGAGGCGCCCGGCCCCTTCCCGTTTCTCGGCGGTGTGGCGCCCGAGGTGGTCGCGAGCCTGCACGAGGCCCACCAGTTGCTGCTGAGCTGCGTGGAGACCGCCATCAGCGACGTGTTCTCCCGCCGGGCCCGGCTCGACGACCCCGCGACCCGGATGCGGCTCGAGGACGCCTATGCGGAGTTGGTCCAGTCGCGGCCCCATCTGAGCGCGCACATCCGCTGCGGACGCCGCCCGGACGGCTCGTTCCAGTGGGCGTATCCCCTCGACCCGACCAAGTCGGCGACGATCACCTACACGGGCCTCCGGGTCTTCGACGCGGTCACGAGGCAGGTCCTCCCCTTCACCTTCGAGCGCGCGATCGCTCCGGCCGTCGGGCGCTTCGTCGGCTTCCTGGACGGCACGCGCAGGGTCTCGGAGCTGCGGACCGTCGTCGCCGCCTCCGGCCGTGACCTGGAGCGGCCCCTGACACGGCTCATGGAGCTGCTGCTCAAGCACGGCTGTCTGGCGGTAGCGGCCACATCCTCCGTGTGGGAGCGGTGGCTGGCGGCGACGCGCGATCAGGACGTGGTCCATCTCGGGCACGCGGCGCTGCTCTACCGGCAGCAGGACCGCTTTCTGCTGTTCGATCCCTGGCTGATCCCCTGGTTCGCCGAATCGCCCTTGCCCTCGCTGTGGACCTCGTTGCTGCCGCGGCCGGCCGCCGTGTTCCTGACCCACGATCACGACGACCATGTCGATCCGCGGACCCTGTTCCATCTCCCGAAAGACGTGCCGATCATCGTGCCGAGCCGGCGGAACCGGAAGGCGCTGTTCTACGATTACCTGTCGCTGCTCCGTGAACTGGGGTTCACGCACGTGATCGAGCTGGCCCACGGCGAAGCCTGGCCCTTCGACGGCGGGGCGGTCGTCGCCGTGCCCTTCTACGGCGAGGACCCCTGCGATCTCGAGATGCCGCGGAACTGCTACCTCATCACCGACCGGGGCCGGAACACGCTGGCGCACGTGGACAGCGGGCCGACGAATGCCGGGCGGTCCGCCGTCAAGGAGGGGGTGATTGACGATCTCGTGCGTCGCTACGGGCCCATCGCGACCGTCTTTGCGTCGCAACAGCAGCTGCTCGAGGTCCGGACCTATGCCGCCCATGCCTGCCTGTCCCACCCGGGGAAGTGGCTTGACGTCGGCGAGAACGGCTATCTGACGAACGGCTATCTGGCCCAGCTTGCTGCCGCGGCGCGCGCCCGTCTCTTTGTGTCCTACGCGACCGGCGGCGCGGACTGGTACCCCGACCACCTCTCCTTCATGTTCAGCCGGCGGAATCCAGCCAGGACCGCACTCTTGACCGCCCACTGGGAGCCGCCCGCCGCGCTCGGGGAGTTGCTCATGCCCAAGGGCTGCGGCTATCACTCTAGCCGGGCGCTGGACCTGTACCGAGCAAGGCCGGATGGCGGGACCGAGATCCTGTCAGCCGCCCAACCCCTTGATCCGCTACAGCTTTACCGAGCCGACCATGGTGAGCCGCCTTTCCTCCAGCGGTGAGTCTGGCCAGAGGGGCCCACACAGGACCTTATGGGTTTTTCGTACGCATGAGCGGCTGTGTCGGCCTTGGGCTAGAGGGGGGTGCCAGATCCGTTGAAATAGGGTGCCTGTGGCTGTGGATAACTCGCCCTGGGGCAAGCTGCCCACGGCGAGGCAAGCGTCGGAAAAGTCTTGACAGATTTCTTCAACTATGGCACAACGGCTCCCCGAAAGCGGGGCTGAGGAAGGAGGTGAGGGCAGAGCATTCCAGTAGAAGTTCTGGAGAGTTTATCCAAGCGCTTCATTTATACTGCTCCCCTGAGAGAGTGGACACGTTCGAGAGTGAGTGGGGAGGATGATG
>CAZTUO010000206.1:2940-6083 GCA_964616355.1 uncultured Nitrospira sp. | reverse complement strand
TCCGCCGCCGGCACTGGGCTGGCCTGCCCGACCGCCGCGGCGGCCGCGGCCGGATCGGCCCGCCGGATCGCGCACGCGACCTGCTCCCCCCGCCGCTCGCAGCGCTGCCACTCGTCGGACGGCACCCGGAAGGACGGCGGGAGGCCCTCCAGCACGACCCGCATCGCCTGGACCGTGCGGGGCGCGGGCAGGGTCACATTCGTGCGGACCCGGCTGTACTCGACCAGCACGTCGCGCTTGTTCACGCTCGCGAGGGCCAGGTAGGCCTTGGCCCGCTGCTCGCTCTCCAGGGTGGAGAACAGGAGCCCGTGCCAGGCCCGCTCGAGCACGGGCTCCCCGCGCGCGTTGAGCCAGAGCTCCGTGGCCTGACCATCCATCGCGGTCTCGATCCGATAGGCGTGGCCGTCGTAGAGGTCGCTTTCCTGATAGGCCGTGATCCGCTGCGTCACCCGGGCGACCCGGCGCTGCTGGCCGTCGTAGACGAGGTAGGTGTAGGTGGCGCCCACCGCGAGC
The DNA here is from genome assembly GCA_964616355.1 of uncultured Nitrospira sp. Taxonomy (GTDB): domain Bacteria; phylum Nitrospirota; class Nitrospiria; order Nitrospirales; family Nitrospiraceae; genus CAZTUO01. The sequence continues at coordinate 5,570 of CAZTUO010000206.1, read as the reverse complement.
CCCCGCAGGGCGGGATAGAGCGCAATGACGCTCGTCGGGTAGAGCGGCTCCGCCAGATCGAAGGCGTCCCGGCTCACCTTCCCGCCGGTCTCCCGCTCGACCGCAAGCCGGCCGGGCTCGACGCGGCCCGCGATCCGCATGGTCTGCCCGTCGAGGTTGTAGTCGTAGGCGAAGCGAAGGAGACGGAGATCCTCGGCGACCCAGTCCTGGGCCTTGAGCGTGACGTGTTTGGTGAGCCCGAGGAAGCGGAAGGCCAGCAGCGCCTCGGAGCGCAGCTCGTATCCGCCCGCGCCGCCCTCAGGGGGCCGCAGCGCGAGGTGGCTGAGGCCGATCTTCTCGCCGTTGAAGACGATCCCGGTCCAGTACTCGCGGTAGGGCCAGGCCTGGAGCGTATAGCGCGGCGCCTCCGGGGGGGCTGCGACGTCGCGGAAGTAGAGCCCTGCGCAGCCGCCCAGCACCGGCAGCAGCAGTGGCAGCAGGAACAGCCGACGCAGCGGATGGCGGGCGTCGCCCGCCTGGTGCCTCCTCATATCACACCTGCCTGGCCCAAGGCCGACTCGCCGGCACCGAGAGTAGACGCCATTTCCACGCAGAGCTGCGGCCCCCGGTCCCAGGCATTTCTCCGGACGCCCGGTCTGTGATACATATGGAGACCTGTCCGCCCTGCGCCACTCTGCCATGGGAGAGTCGAGATCATGACCGCGACCGGGGGCTCCGGTCAATCCGATAGCATCCGCGCCGAGAGCGGCCACGCGGACTCGGCGCGCACGGATTTCATCCGCGCCATTGTCGCGCAGGACCGCCAGGCAGGCAAGCACGGCGGGCGCGTCGTGACCCGGTTTCCGCCGGAGCCGAACGGCTACCTCCACATTGGTCACGCGAAGTCCATCTGCCTGAACTTCGGGATCGCGCACGAGTTCGGCGGGGTGTGCCACCTGCGGTTCGACGATACCAACCCGACGACGGAGGACCCGGAGTATGTCGAGGCGATCCAGACGGACGTTCGCTGGCTGGGCTTCGACTGGGGCGACAAGCGGTTCTTCGCCTCGGACTACTTCGAGCGGCTGTACGACTTCGCAGTCGAGCTGATCAAGAAGGGGAAGGCCTACGTGGACAGCCTGAGCGCCGACGAGATCCGCGCCTACCGCGGCACGTTGACCGAGCCGGGGAAAGACAGCCCCTACCGGACCCGCTCGATCGCGGAGAACCTGGACCTGTTCGCCCGCATGCGCGCGGGCGAGTTCGCGGACGGGACCCACGTGCTGCGCGCCAAGATTGACATGGCCTCGCCGAACCTGAACCTGCGCGACCCGGTCCTCTACCGCATCCGGCACGTCGCCCACTACCGGACCGGCACGCGGTGGTGCCTCTACCCGACCTACGACTACGCCCATCCGCTGTCGGACGCGATCGAAGGGATCACCCACTCCATCTGCACGCTCGAGTTCGAAGACCACCGGCCCCTCTATGACTGGGTGCTCGACAACGTGGACGTGCCCTGCCGTCCCCAGCAAATCGAGTTCGCCCGGCTGAACCTCAGCTACACGGTGATGAGCAAGCGCAAGCTGCTGGACCTCGTCCAGCGGGGCCACGTGACCGGCTGGGACGACCCCCGGCTGCCGACGCTCAAGGGCCTGCGCCGCCGGGGCTACACGCCGGAGGCGATCCGGGCCTTCTGCGAGCACATCGGGGTAGCCAAGCGCGACGCCGTCGTCGAGATGGCGCTGCTGGAGCATTTCGTCCGCGAGGACCTGAACCGCCGGGCTCCGCGGGTCATGGCGGTGCTCCGGCCACTCCGGGTCGTGATCGAGAATTACCCCGCGGGCAAAACGGAGCAGCTCGAGGCGGTCAACAACCCCGAGGACCCGGCCATGGGGACACGAACCGTGCCCTTCTCCCGCGTGGTGTATATCGAACGGGACGACTTCCGGGAGGTGCCGCCGAAGAAGTTCTTTCGCCTGTCGCCCGGGCAGGAGGTGCGGCTCCGGTATGCCTACATCATCAAGTGCGTCGGGGTGGTCAAGGACGAGCGGTCGGGCGAGGTGGTCGAGCTGCGCTGCACCTACGATCCGGAGACGCGGAGCGGCGCTGCGGGCGAGGGCCGCAAGGTGAAGGGGACACTCCACTGGGTGTCGGCCGCGCACGCGGTGCCGGCCGAGGTGCGGCTCTACGACTCGCTCTTCCTGAAGGCCGACCCCAACGACGTGGCGGAAGGGGAGGACTATACGGCAGCGCTCAATCCGCACTCGCTGGAGCACCTGACCGGCTGCCTGGTCGAGCCGAGCTTGGCCGGGGCAGCGCCGGGCACCCGCTACCAGTTCGAGCGGCAGGGCTACTTCTGCGTGGACCCGGATTCGGCGGGCGGGACGCTCGTCTTCAACCGGACCGTGCCGCTGCGGGACTCCTGGGCCAAGATCGAGAAGGCCCAGCAGACGGGCTAGCCCCTCAGACCTCCAGCATCCGGCGGCCGATCCGGTCTTGCTGCTCTGCAGTCAGCCGCACCGCCGCGAGCGTGAAGAGGATCCGTTCCTCCCAGGCGATGTGCGCGCGATAGCACCGCACAAAGAGCCTGATCCCCAGCGGGTCCATTCCCGCAGGCCCGTTGCGATGCCTCCCCTCGGCGGCGCCGC
>CAZTUO010000206.1:0-2930 GCA_964616355.1 uncultured Nitrospira sp. | reverse complement strand
ATGCGCGCCGCGTCGGCCCTGAGCGCGCGGTGCTCCTCCAGCAGACTCTCGAATCCCTTGCCTCTGCGCCGATCGCCATTCAGGACCCGGCCCAGGGCCCGGATCAGTACCTCCTCGCGCTGAAAGTGCACGCGCACGCGGTCCGTGAAGAAGCGGAGCAGCTCACGGAGCGTCTCGCAGTCCTGCCCGGCCAACCCGCGGCCGCCGACGGCCAACGGCGCGGCGGCCGCTTCGATCAGCCGAAGGCGCTCGAGGATGACCCCATGCTCGCGCGTCAGCAGGGCAACAGGATCAACCCCCTGGCCGCCGCGGCGGATGCGCACAGGGGGCTGTCCGGCCACGCCCAGTTTCGCTAGGGGGCTTGTCACCATCCGTGTATCCGTGTCCAGGCTGGACTGTACCACTTGCAGAGCCTGCGGCGCTGTCATGCGCCACCCCCGTCGCTGATTGATGTCAACGGGGAGGATGGGGCTTTCGGCCTACTCCGCGACGCGGAGCCGACTCGCTGAAGGAGGTCTGCGCGCAGGATCGAAGTGGAGCCTCGCTCAGAGCCGCGCGATGCGCACTAGCCGGTCTCGGTTCAACAGGGTGATGGCGCGCCCGTCCACGGTGACGAGGCCCTCGTCGCGAAACGCGCCGAGCAGCCGGATCGCCGTCTCGACGGTCACGCCGGCCATCTCCGCCAGCTCTTCACGCTTCAAGGCGATCGTCAGGGCGATCGAGTCGCCAGCCGGCTTTCCGAACCGCTCGGCCAGGTCGAGCAGCAGGGCAGCCAGGCGTTCCCGGGCGGTCTTGAACGTGAACCGGTCGAGCTGGTCCATGTTGGCGCCCAACTCGTTCGAGAGGAGCTGGATGAGCTTGAGCGCCAGGTCGCCGTTCCGCCGGACCAGCGCCAGGTACGGCTCCTTTTCGATGAGGCAGATCTGGGACCGCTCCAGCGTCTCGCAGGTCACTTCGTGGACGGCCCGCTCGCGGAAGGCGTGCTTCTCGATCAAGGCACTGCCGTCCAGGATGCCGACGATCTGTCGCTGGCCCCGGGAGGACGAACGGGTGAGCTTGACCTTCCCTCGGCAGAGGAGATAGAACCCGAGACAGGCGTGACCTTCGTAGAAGACTGTCTGGTGGGGCTCGTAGCTGAGTGTGCGCTTGATCTTCTGGAACTCAGCCAACTCGCTGCCGGTCACGTCGCAGAGGACCGATTCCCCGTGATGCGGGCACCTCTGACAATCCTCGATCAGGTCGGCTCGGCGTTTCATGGTGACCTGTGCTGAGGAGTACGATCCCCGGCATGCAAGCCAGGAACCAGCCCGCCGTGGTGCAAGCGCAGACCCATGCGTCTCGGCCAACCGGTTGATTTTCCAACGAGAGCGGTCTGCCGCGGCCATCAGGCTGGACAGGCTGATCGGCGCATTCTGCCACGGTCCGGCTCGGCGGACTGTGGCGAAACGCCCCGAGCGGGCGTGCTTCGTAGAAGATGCCTAGCTCGTCTTCGAGCGATCCCGCGTCGCCCGTGTTGAAGGGGCAGGCACGCTCGTACGCCGTGCCGCCCGTTCAGGGTTCTGCCCCCGCCCCAAGCTGCGAGATCCGATCGGGCGAGGCTCGCTCGCCGTGGCGCGCGCAGCGAAATCCAATTCAGTACTTCTGCCGTTCCAGCGTCGGGACGATCTGGGACTGCGTGTCCTCGGTGACGCTGTAGCGGACGTAGGGGTTGTCCACCATCTGGTTCGCATAGAGCCGTCCGGTCGGCGCTGGGACGGCGATCTCAAGCATCGTCCGCCCCTTCGGGTCGATGGTCACGGTCTGCTCCAGCACCCCGCCGATGTAGGGGTGCCAGACAACCACCTTGTACGTGCCGGGGGGGATGTCGCCGATGCTGAAGCGCCCGTCCTTATCGCTGATCGCATAGTACGGGTTGTCCACGAGCAGCCCCCAGCTCTCCATGTAGGCGTGAAAGCCACACTGCATGACGAAGACCCGCCGGCCCTTGGTCATGTGGACCGTCTGCGTCATGGGCTGCCCAGGCAGGTGCCGGTGATATTGCGCGTTGACCCCCTCCCGCGGGTGGTGGGGATTCATCGGCAGGGGCACGTTGAACAGGACCCTCGGTCCGAGATGGGAGGTTTCGTAGGCTTGGATGTCGTGCATGGCCGGGTCCATGTTCACGACGGTGACTTCCTGCTTGTCGCGCACGAGCACGGTGAAGGGCTTGAACGTACAGTCAATCGCCTCAATCCGTGGCGTCTGAAACGCGAATGGCTTGCCCCGGTCAATGCCCTCGATAAAGACGACCACGCCGCGGAACTCCCCATGGGGTCCCACATCAAATGGCTGGAGCAGCCGCCACCCACGCCCGTCGGAGATCCGCCCGCAGTACACCGGATCGGGCAGCGTGGTGAGGTTGTACCCCTTGGGCTTGGGGACCTGCCCGACCAGGGTCACCGTGCCGGTGAGCGTGCCACCCTCGCTCACGGTCACCTCTTCGTAGGCCAGCGCCGTCCCGGCGCCGAACGCGAGCGCCACCGCGGCGCCCGCGAGTATGCCGATGATGGTCCTCATCGTTTCCTTCATGCCGGCCTCCCCCGCAGCGAGCGAACAGTGCCGGTCGCGAGGAGCGACGAGCACCGCGCGCTGACGGCCTTCCGTTTGCGGGAAGCTGCTCGCTATTGGCTGTTGGTTGACAACGCAAACGACACGGGGGAGCCCACCTGTGTCGTGTGGCTCCCCCGTCCCGCTGTCACGACCCGAGTGGCTTTACTTCATCGCGGTCGGGACGGCCTGGCCGCCCGCCGGCTGCCTCGGCTCCGCCTCGGCCCGCTTGCCGCTCGCCGGCCCGCCGTTCAGCGGCAGGATCCGCTGGTCGCCCGCCGGCAGTACACGGAAGTAGCCCCACTGCCCGGACTGCGTGTAGGGCAGCCGCTGGTTGGACCAGA
>CAZTUO010000205.1:0-6091 GCA_964616355.1 uncultured Nitrospira sp. | reverse complement strand
CGGTAATCGAGCGCGATAACAGCCGGACGTAGAGGAGCCCAAGCCCGAGCGCGCCCGCCACGGTCAGCAGGATCCCCCAGAAGGCCCGATTGACCAAGCTGGCTTCCTTCGCTTCGTAGCCTTGGAGGAGGTTGTCCAGGCGGTCTTCGAGCCCGCGGAAATCGTTCAGCACGGCATCCGACAGCGCGAGCCCTTGTCCCGACCGCACGTACGCCAAGACCTCTCCCGTACGGTTCGCACGGACCTGCTCGATGAGGACATGCTTGGACTCAACCAGCGATGCCAGCCGGCTGCTTGCGCTGCGCAGGGCGCCCGCAAGTTCCGAGTCGCTCTCGACCAGACTCATAATCCGGTCCACCGTCGGCTGAACCTTGGGCTCCGCCTCCTGTAGCGGCTTTAAGAACGTATCCTGCCGCGTCAGCAGGTACCCGCGGAACGCGTCCTCGACATCCACGGCCAGCCGGCGGAGCACCTGCAATTGCTCACGGGCCAGGACGATCTGGTGATGCTGGGCTTGGACCGCGCGGAGCTGCGCGACAAAGGAGAAGTGAATGACCAGGGCAGTGATCAGGGGGACGAAGATGACAAGCAGAATGGTCACCAGCTTCTGGTGCACGCGAAGCCGGCTCCACCATTCTCGGCTCTTCTCGAGCGCACTTGGCATCGGGTGGAGCTCCCTCTCCGGGTCTGCCATCACCTAGTATGCGGAGACCACTCTAGGCAGTCAACCCCGGGAGAACCGGTCAAGCCTACTCCCACCCCACCGGCTCATACCCGCGTTCAGTCAGACAACGGTCCACAAAGCGCTTGTAGGCCTGGCTCGGCTCCTTCTTGCGAAAGAGCCCCCGGAGGAAGCCCCAGACAGAGCCGCTGACGGCGCCCACCGCCGCGCCGGTTCCCGCCGAGCCGACGACGGCGCCGCCGGCCGCCCCGGCCGCGGCCCCGATTCCTGCGCCGGTGCCCGTGCCGGTGACGACCTGGCCGGCCCTCCCCAGCGCGGGCTTCGCACCCGCTTCTTCCGCGAGTTCCTGGCAGGCGGCGATATCCTGCTCGGCGACCTCCCGGCCGACCTGCTTGAGATGTGCGTTGGGATAGAGGATCGGCTTCGGTCCGCTGCACGCGACCACCGCGGTGGCAAGGAGCCAGGCCCAAGGCCACAGATAAACGCTCGGATGACGCATCGCGTCCCTAATGGCTGGTCCCTTTCGACCTTTCTTACTGGTGCCTTTTGCCTTCACCCAGGCGTCGTTCCAGGCGCGTCAGCGCGCCCATCAGGACCGGATCGCTCAACCCCACCTCGCTGAGCGCATCCAGAAGATGCAGGCCTTTGGCGGCCGCCAGCTCCTTCGCCTTGGCGTAGTGCCGGCGGCCGAACCGGGCGACGGCCGGCTGGCCGTTGACGATCTGGCAGGCCAGCACCTCGCCGGCCACCTCCAGCGTCCCGCCCTCCTCGAGCAACCGGCGAGCGTCCGCGACTGGGATCCCGTGCAGGGAGGCGAACTCCTCCAGGCTTCCGGTCTCGACGAGCCGGCCGTCCGGCAGGATGCAGGCGCGCTTGTAATGCGGCGACCAGTCCTTCCGGAAATCGATGTACTTGATGTCCCCGTGGCGGGCAATCGCCTGATCGAGCTGGCTGGAGTCCAAGCCGAGGTTCTTCTTCACGAGCCGCTCCTGCAGCGCCGGCGGCAATGTCCGGACGAACACCCGCTCCGCCGCCTCCTCCAGGGACCACCCGCGGGACCGGACGAGCTGCTCTGCCTCGGCATACTGCGCAAGATCGAGCACCCAGGTCCATTTGGGCCGGTCGCCGGACGGATCGATCCGGCACGCGAAGAGCCCCTTCGTCACGAGCGGCCCGGTCTGTGGATAGACGTACAGGCCGCCCTCGGCGAGCAGCCGCGCCATGACGTCCAGCGGGACGTCATGGCTCTCCGCCAGCACGCGGGCGTGCTCCGCCAGATGCTCGGGCTCGGTCATCGCGCAGACCATGACGTTGCCCGGAGGGTCGAACTCGGTGTAGTCCTCAATGATGTTGTAGAGCGCTGGCGGCTTGGGGGGTGCCGGCCCGCGTTTCTTAATCTTGTACATCGTCAAACCGAGACGCGAGACAGGTGAGGAACCATGGACAAGCCCACATCTCTCATGGCTTTTCTCATCTTTTCACCACCAATCACGCGTCCCCGTCACGGGTCACTCATGGTTGGTATCCGTAGGCCGGCAGCGTCGTGAGCCGCGGATCCTCGACCGGGCCGCCGACTGTGAAGTGATACAGCGACTGGAAGGACCGGTCCGTGAGGCCAAGCACCTGGTGGACCGGGTCGTCAAAGTAGCAGCCGATGCCCGTGGCGCGCACCCCGGCCGCCTCCGCTTCCAGATACAGCACCTGCCCGATCACGCCGGTCTCCCAGAAGAGTCGGCGGTAGAACCAGGGCCCGTACCGCCGCAGCGACTCCTCGAAATCCGCGAGCATGCCGAGCGAGAACGCGCCGTCCCCCGCGATGTCCTGCCCGCAGCTCACCTGTGCGGCGAGCCGTTGCGCATTCCCCTCCTCCAACAGGAAGAGCGGCAGGTCTGGCGGGCACCCGGGCGGCCCCGTCCAGGCGAAGTGCGGATGCGCCGCCTTCCGCAGCCGCTCCGTGCAGGCCGGATCGCGCGCGAGCAGGTAGAGTCCCGGAGCGAGCCCCTCGACCCGATGGACGAACAGGAAGAGGTGGACCGTCGGGTCCCAGGGAATCGCATCCCAGGGCAGGGAGCGTCGGCAGACGAGCCGTTCGTGCCGCGGCATGACGCGGCTGAGCATCGTGAAGAACCGGCTCGCCGGGATCGAGGTTTTGCCGTCGAGCGCCACGGCGCTCCGCCGCTGCCGGATGATTCGGCCCGCGGAGAGGCCAGCCGTGACCGGAGACGCGGGACGCGGGACGCGGGACGCGGACAGCCAGTCAACGTCCACGCGGTCGGCGGTGGGTTTCCAAGAGGCGGCCGCGACTTCATCAATGATCTCCCAATGCACGGGATGGTCGGGACTCAGCCGGTTGGCCCGGCCCTGCCAGAGCGCGGCCGCGACGGCCCGCACTGTCTCTGGCTCCAGAAAGAGTGGCACCCGGCCCGCAGGATCGGCCGGCCAGACAACGGCCAGGCAGTCGGGGTGTTCCCGTTCCGCTTCGCCGTAATCCTCGGCACGGTTCAGCCCCAGCAGCGCGGCCACGGCCTCGTCCGCCGTGCCTTCCAGCAGGAGGAGCTGCCACCCCAGCGTCGCCGCTGCGATCCGCGCCGCGGCGATCGCGTGCCCGGCGTCGTGCTGGCAATAGCGGAAGGCGCGCTCGCCGTACTTCCAGGCTTCCCGCCAGTGGACCGAGGTCCAGCCGACCAGGAACGCGGAGGGCGGGAACGGCGCCATGAGTCCGGCAAAGCGATCCGCATCGAGCTCGGCGCGCAGCTCCAGCGCATGCTCCTTCGGCGCGTAGTGGTAAACGCCCGGCGTCGGCGCGAGCCCCGTCACCGGACCGATCACTAAATAGCCCTCCGTCGGGTGCAGGTTGCCGCTCGACGGATTGGTTCGCAGCGCCCAGCGCACGCCGCTGGCCTGCTTCCACGCCGAGATGGCGAGCGAATACTCAAAGAACCGGGAGAGCGCGCGCAGGGAGACCGGCTCCGGCGGCACCGCGCCCGGCTTGTAGAGGGCCTCGTACGGCGGAGACAACGGCGGCTCGTCCGGCCGCAGGAGCGGCAGGGGGACGAGGGGCGCGCCTTCATAGCGCCGGAAGGGGTCCGGCTGGTTGGCCCAGTCCAGGTACCCGAGCGAGCGGGCATAGCGGAAGAAATGATGCTTCGTCTCCTCGTGGTAGCGGAAGACCGCGTCAAGCGCGTCCATAGGACCTCCCGCCGGCAGTGTACCCGCCCCGTTCCGGGAATGTAAACGGCCAGCCGTGCCCGGCGGCCGATTGACCCTCTGGGATCGGAACAACTGCGCGCTGGTCGCAGGTCAGTTAGAGCGTGCAGGCGTTCTTCGTGGGAATCACGCAGATGAAGCGCGCAGGCCCGCTCGCGTCGGCGATAAAGCAGTGTTTCTCGCCCGGCGGAATGAAGACCGAGTCTCCAGCCTTGAAGGGTTGCTCGCCCCCCTCCGAGCGCACCAGGCCGGTGCCGCTGACGATGAAGACTTCATGCTCCCAGGGATGGTCGTGGAACGGCGTGCTGGCGCCAGCCTCGACATCGAAGACACGCAAGGCGAAGTTCGGCGCCCCGTCACGCCCCGTAATCATCTCGCGCACCTGGACGCCCTCGGGCACGCCCGCATAGCAGTCCGGTTTAACGTCCGTGTAATGCTTGATCACCATCGCTCCCCTCCCCGGCTCGGCGTGATGGCAGGATAGCACGGGCGTCCGGGCTCGACAAGGCGGCTGGCCCGGCTTCCCCGGCAGCGGGAGAGGCGGAGCGACGGTTCCCCTGCAGCGCACGTGGAAAGATGGTAAGATCGCCGGCCAGCCAGGTCTCACCCCGGTCCACCGAAGGGAGGCCCATGACCCTCGAGGAAGCCCGGCACCGCATTCAGACCGCGATCGAGCAGTTCGAGGCGCAGGCTGGCGTGCCGCTGGACCTCCTGATCAGCGAAGTGCGCGCCAGCCTCGGGGACGCCGCCGCCAACGACCTGATCGCGGAGTTCGACCTGGAGGTGCGCTACCACATCGCTCCCACCCACGACCCGGGCCCCGGAGACTCGTAGGAGACGCCCGGCATGCCCCTGATCTGGTGCGCGATCTCCGGCCACGGCTATGGCCATGCCGCGCAGATGATCCCGGTTTTGAACGAGCTGGGCCGGGCCCGCTCGGGGCTGAAGGCCCTGCTGCGGACAAGCGTTCCCGCCTCGTTCTTCGAGGGACGGCTCGAGATCGAATGGGAGCTCAGCCCGGCCGAGCTGGACATTGGGTGCGTCCAGCGGGGCCCGCTGACGATTGACGTCGGCGCGACCTGGCGCGAGCACGAGCGGTTCCACGCAGACTGGTCGGCACGAGTGGAGGAGGAAGCCCGGGCGATTCGGGCCCGGGCACCGGCGCTCGTTGTCGCGAACATCCCGCCCCTGTCCGTGGCGGCGGCGGCGCGGGCGGGCGTCCCCGCCGTGGGACTCTGCAATTTATCCTGGGACTGCGTCTTACGCCCTTTCCTGAACGAGGCGTGCGAGCCTAACGCGAGCCCACCCTGGCCAAGTCGCCTCACAATACTTGCCCAGATGCGTGAGGCCTACGGGCAGGCCGACCTGATGATTTTGCCGACACCTGCCGTGCCGGTACAGGCCTTCCGGCGGATCGCCGAGGTCGGCCCGATCGCCCCGCCCCGGAGGCCTAACCGAACGCACTTGCGGGAGGTGATCGGAGCCCAGCCCGATGAACGGGTGGTCCTCGTCGCCTTCGGCGGCATCCCGCTCGAAACCCTCCCCACGTCGGCACTGGAGGCCATGGAGGGCTACCGGTTTATCGTCGTCGGACCTGTGCCACCCGAGGCTCAGCGCACCCATCGAATGGCAACAACAGGCTTGCCGTTCGGCCTAATCCTGGCGTCCGCCGATCTCCTCGTCACGAAGCCAGGCTACAGCACCATCGTCGAGGCCGTGGCCCACGGTCTCCGGGTGCTCTACGTGCGCCGCTACAACTTCGTTGACGAGCCGCCCCTGGTGGACTACCTCCACCGCTACGGGCGCGGCGTCGCGCTGGCGGCCGAGGACTTCACGAGCGGGCGCTGGCGGGCCGGACTCGATGCGCTCTGGACCCTACCCGAACCGGAGGAGCCAGCGCCCGCTCCGACCGGCGCGGCCGAGGCCGCCCGCCTGCTCGCCGGGTACCTCTGACCGGGGCCTGCGAGATCCGGGCTCCAGCCCCGTGCGCCCCACCACCACTTCCCCTGTCAAGCCATTTGAAAATCTTACCCTGGAGTGATTCGTTGCGTCATTTCTGAATCTTACCGGGCGACTCGTTCCCGGAGCCCGGGTTTGAGCTTCTGCGGGGTGCCCGCCGGAGAACCAGCTTCCGTATTTGGCTTCTACGGGGCGATCGCCGCCGGGGCCGACCCGGAGTATCCCCCCGCTGGCCCCCCGAAC
>CAZTUO010000204.1:0-6157 GCA_964616355.1 uncultured Nitrospira sp. | reverse complement strand
CGGCATGGTCGAGCATCCCAGCTTCGATAGCACCCTTGCGAAATTGAGGCTCAGTCGGTCCGCACCTGCAGGATGGTCCTCTTCCTCCTGGTGGGGTCGAGCTTCTTTGCCTCGGTGTTCGCGCTCCTGGGCGGGTCCGCAGTGGTGGAGCGGTTCGTCCTCGGCCTGAACCTCCCCGCCTGGGCGTTCGTCTGGCTCGTCATGCTCATCATCTTCCTCCTCGGGTGGCCCCTCGAGTGGACCGAGATCATCATCATCATTTTCATCCCGATCTTCCTGCCCCTGCTCTCCCACTTCAAGGTGGATCCCCTCTGGTTGGGGATCATGGTGGCGGTGAACCTCCAGACGGCGTTCCTCTCCCCGCCGGTCGCCATGTCGGCCTTCTACCTGAAGGGGGTCGCGCCGCCGGAGGTCACGCTGGCGGACATCTACTGGGGGATGGTGCCGTTCATGGGGCTCCAGCTCGTCGGGCTCGTGCTCGTGTACCTGTTTCCGGAGCTGGCCCTGTGGCTCCCGCGGTTGGTCTTCGGAGGATAGCGCGGTGGGGAGTGCGACGCGATCCCCCGGCTGATGGTGCCGGAGCGAGGCAGGCCGTCCGAGGAGGCGCCGCGCGGGGCCGCCTTCGGGCTCGACAGCTTGGGCGGGTTCGCCGGACAGATGTGGGGGGTCGCGGGCGAGTGGATCCCGTCGCCCGTCCCCAGAAGGGGCTTTGGGTCTTCCGCCGACCGCTTGACCCGGTGGCCGCCATCATGCCTGGCCCTTCCGCGCGACGACGGGGACCAGCAGGTCGCTGCGACGCTGGCGGCCAGGTGCACGGTGGTCCTGAGGCGGCCTCCGCGACGCCACCCACGGCAGCGACGCTCGCCGGGATCTGTCGAGACCGCCGCCTGCCCGCGGGCGTTCTCACCCTCGTGACGGACAACCGCGCCCCCGCCGCCGCCGCGGAGCCTGCTGGACGATCGGCGGATCCGGAAGGTGGCGTGCACCGGTTCTACGGAGGTGGGGCAGCCGGTCATGGAGCGTGCCGCGTGGCGGGCGAAACGGAGGCGCTCGGGCGTCCAGGTGGGCCCGCTCGTCAACGAGGAGACACGCCGGAAGGTCCGGAGCCTCGTGGAGGACACCGTCGCGCGAGGGGGCTCGCGGTTGGCGGCCACGGTGTCACCGAGGGCGCTCGCCCGGCGGCTCTTCCGCGCGCCGACCCAGCGGTTGGACGTGACCGAGGCGATGCCGGTCTGCCGGGAGGAGGTGTCTGCAACTGCGGCCCCGGCGGTGACGTTCGAGAGCGAGGAGGAGGCGATCTGCCGGGCCAGCGACGCTCCTCGGCCTCGCTGCGTGCGCTACCCGCGCGTTCTCGGGTGGATCGTCCGGCTGGCCGGGCGGTTCGAGTACGGGCTCGGGGGCGTCCCCGTTCGGCGGCTTTGAGGGGTCGGGTTGCGGCCGGAGGGCGGCCGCGAGGGGATCCAGGCGTACGCGAGGATCAAGTCCCGCGTTCCCGATCGCGCCGCTGGCTGCCCGGCAGAAAGGCGCGCGATAGGAACCCGAAAGCGTAGCGGCTTGTCGCCCGGTGAGGGGCAGGCGGGGCGGTCAGGGTATGGGGATCGGCCCTGCGGACTTGCCCGCGGGCGCCACGCATGCTACCGTTCGTGGCGGCGTCCCCGTCGTCTAGCCAGGCCCAGGACCCCAGATTTTCAATCTGGAAACACGGGTTCGAATCCCGTCGGGGACACCACCGCCTTTGGACGCACGAGGCCGCTCAGGAGGCGGCCCACCGTGGCCTGTCCGGTGAACTCGTAGGCCCCATCTCCGACCGGCCGGAACACGATCCGGCCGACCACCAGCTTCTTGAGGATCTGGCGGGCTCGCGTCACGTGTCGGGTCAGGAGGCCCCGGGAGTCGGCCAGCCGGCCCTCCACCTGGCGCTCCAGTTGCCGGAGGTCGAGGGCGGAGGCCTGGCGGAGCCCCTCGAGCCCGGCCAGCTCCTCCGGGAGGCGTCGGCGCCCCTGCTCGCGGGCCGTGATGGCGTCGAGCCGGGCAAGCGGCTCCCCGCCCTGGGCCAGGGCCGTCGTCAGGCGGGCCAGCTCCTGCTCGATCACGCCCGGTTCAGCCCGAAGCGCGGTCTGCCGCGGGACGACCGTGTCCTGCTGGGGCTGGAGCTCGTCGACCAGCCGGCGGATCAACGTCCCGACCACGGCCGGGTGCAAGATCTCGCGCTCGATCGTGGCCAGGACCGCGCGGTTCGTGGCGTCCATGGGGAGGACCATCCGGTTGGGACAGACGGTGCGGCCCCGGAGGTAGTGGTAGCTGCAGACGTACACTCCAACCCGCCGCCGGCCCGAGGGGCGGCTGTGGACGACCAGGCTCCCGCCGCACTCCCTGCACTGGGCCAGGCCGGTGAGGAGGTAGCGAGACTCCACCCCGCTGGCCGGACGGCCCCAGAGCTGGCCGTTCGTGGCGCGGAGGTAGGCTTCGCGGGAGGCCTTGAGTCGCTGCTCGACCGCCTGCCAGAGGGGCTCCGGCACGATGCGCAGGTCGGGCCGTTCCAGGCGGACCCACTCGGACTCGGCCCGAGCGCGCTGGCACTTCACGCCCCAGGCGTTACGGTTAACCGGGAGCGGGGCCTTCGGCTAACGGAGGACGAAGCGGAAGCTCGGAAGATCAATCCGATGTTTACGGGCGACTGGGTGTCGGTGGAACAGGTCAGAGATTGGGCCTCAAGCATCGTGGCCCACGTAGCGGAATACATTCGGGGGACATGGGGGATCAGCTGAGGTTGTATGGGGATCCGCCCCTGGAAGTTGCGGTTACCGGGGGGTCCAGCGTTGTACGAGGGCTGGGTTCAGCTATTCTCTCGAGTGTAAAAGAGGCACTGGGCGGGAGGGGTGTGGAAGGTCGACTTCGGGATGGAACCGCATCGGGGGGTGTCGGTTCCGGAAATTCTGACCCCTCCCGTTCCGGAAATTTTGGCCGGCCCAAGAAGGCTCTGAGCGCACGCTCTTCTCGGGGGCGGCGGAACGCCAGCAGCCGCCCGGGAAGGGGGAGGAGTGATCGGAGCCATGACTCGACATGAGATCCAGGTATTGCGAGGGGCCGGGATTCCGGAAACCGTGGTGGCGACCCAGACCGGGGCCTCAATCCGGAGCGTCCGCCGGATTGCCACCGAGCCACCGGTGACGAGCGAGCCGCGGCCGTCGAAGGTCGGGCGTCCCTCGGTCGCGGCCCCGTGGGCTGCCCAGCTCCGCACGTGGCTCGACGAGGATCAGCACCTGCCGGGCGTCGAGCTCTTGCGGCGGGCGCAGGAGGCCGGCTACGGCGGCGGGAAGACGGCGCTCTACGAGGTGATCCGCCGGCTGCGTGCCGTACCGCCCGCGCCGATGGTCTGCTTCGAGGGCGTGCCCGGCGAGTTCAGCCAACACGACTTCGGCGAGGTCGACGTCCGGTACACCGACGGGAACGCCGAGCGGATCCACTTCTTCGCCAGCCGCCTCAAGTGGAGCCGCTTTGTGCATGTGCGCCTGGTCCCCGACGAACGGGAGGAGACGCTGATCCGCGCGCTGCTCGCGGCCTTCGAGGCCTTTGGCGGGGTCCCCTTGGTCACGGTGTGGGATAACCCGAAGACCGTCGTCCTCTCGCGCACGGGCGACCTGATCGGATGGAATCCCGTCTTCGGTCAGGTCGCCCTGGACTAGCGGTTTGCCCCGGAGTCTGCTGGCCGCGGGCGGGGAATCAGAAGGGTGCCGTGGAGAACCTGGTCGGCTGGGTCAAGGGCCGCTTCTTCAAGTGCCGCCGCTTCCACGACCGGGCGGACCTCGAGCGGCAACTCGCCGAGTGGCTCCGGACGGTGAACACCCAGCGCCCGAGCCGCGCCACCGGCGTGATCCCCGCGGTGCGGCTTGCGCACGAGCGCACGGGGCTGCGCCCGCTGCCCGTGCCGCCGGCGGCCTACGCGCTGAAGATTCCCGTCGTCGTCTCGGCCCGGGCGCGCGTGACCTACGCCGGCGGCGAGTACTCGATGCCGCCCGCGACGATCGGCCAGCCGGCGACGCTCCAGCTCTATCCCGACCACGTCGCGATCGTGACCAAGGCCGGCGAGGCCGTCCAGCATCCCCGGCTGGCGGCCGGGGAGCCGAGCATCCTGCCCGAGCATCGCGCGGCGATGCTGGCCAGTGTCCGGGGCGGCCGGGCCCGGCTCTACTTCCAGCGGCAGAGTCTGTGGGAACTCGGGCCGGCAGCCGAAGCGTGGCTCACCGAGCTGATTCATCGGCGCCCTGCGCAATGGCGGGTTGACGTCGAGCAGTGTTTCAGCTTTCTCCAGGCGCACGGGCCGCGGCGGTTGCTCGCCGCCCTCCGCGCGGGCGTGCAGCACCCCCGGATCGGCGCCGAGTACGTCCGCGCCCATCTCACCCGTCGGCACGCGCAGAACGGAGGGTCCGGGGCATCGGGCCGCTTCGGCGAGCGTCCCAGCGCCTCCAGGATCGCTGCCGACGAGGTCGGCAATACCTGGATATCCCCCCGCCTGGCCCGCCAGGAGGTGGGGCGATGACCGCGAGCACGCCCGCGATCGACCTCGATGCCTTGCTCCGGCGTCTCCACTTGCCCACCGTGCGCCGGCTCTATCCGGACCTGGCCGAGCGCGCCGAGCAAGAGGGGCTCGCCGACCGCGACTTCCTGGCCCTCCTCATGGCCGAAGAGGTCGCGCACCGCGCCCAGACGCGGATTCAACGCTCGGTGCGCCGCGCCCACTTTCCGTTTCTCAAAACCATCGACGAGTACGACTTCACCTTCCAGAGTGCGGTGCGCCTGTCGCTACTCGGCCATGCCCTCGGCCCCGAGTTTGTCACGCAAGGCCACTGCCTCCTCCTCAGCGGCCCGAGTGGCACGGGGAAAACGCACCTTGCGGTGGCCATCGCCTATCGGGCCATCCAGAACGGCTTCGAGGCGCTCTTCACGACGGCGACGGCGCTCATCGAGGAGCTCTCGCGGGCGAGCCGTGTCGGCAAGGTCCGCCACGTGTTGCCGCTCTACACCCATCCGCACGTCTTGGTCATCGATGAGGTCGGCTATCTCAGCTATGGACCGGACGCCGCCAACGTCCTCTTCCAGGTCGTCAACGACCGCTACCTGCATCGACGTCCCATGATCTTCACCACCAACAAGCCCCTCGCCGCCTGGGGCCGCGTCCTCCACGACCCGGATCTCGCCGAGGCGATCCTGGACCGGGTCCTGGAACGGGGCCGGCACCTCGAGCTACGGGGACCGTCCTATCGCACCCGACATCTGAAGCTTGATCTCACCCACCGCTCGGAGCCATCATCAGCGGTACCGGCCAGGTTCCGGAAATCAGCGGCCAGAATTTCCGGAACCCACAATCGGCCAAGAGGCGGGAGCTTGACCGCTACTGGAGCACGCTCGACCGGGCCGCCAACTCGACCGCGTTCCGTCGGCGGTGAGCGATAACCGCCGCCCGCTGGTTGTCGACCGGCATCTCCTGGGGACGTCGCCGAACCCCTCGAAGCTTCGGATGGGCCCCTCGAAGGTGTGCCTCGGCGTCCTCGGTGTCGAGGCCGAGAAGTGAAAGCGCCGGGATGCTACCACTTGGGTCATCCAGTGATCCGAGGTTGTGCTGTCCCGAACGCAGAACGCTGCTGGCGGGACGACAGGGGATGAGGGCCACGGTCAGGCTTTCTGCTCAGAGGATTCGTGAATCCGAATCCGGTCCGTCTCGACAATCCACAGGCGGCCGGTGATCGACTCGATGGACAGGGCCTGGACGAGCCGATGGGCCAGGGCCTTCAGCGCGCCGAGCGTTGGCCGCCCTGCGGGCCTCAACACCGCGAGGCCCGCGGTCGGGTCGGGCGGAAACCGGAGGACGTTGCTGAAGTCAAGGTCGAGACTGACGAGGCACCGTCCTTCTTGCCGGCATCGCTCGTACAGCGCCTCATCGTGGGATCCCGCCGATCCCTTGGCCCCGGACGGTCGCGACCTCATGCCCGGCCTCACGGAAGATCTGGGCGATCGCCTGCCCGAGATTCTCGCCGAGTTTGAGCCTCATCCGCGCTGCTCGAGCGGGATCTCCACGAAGCGCTCCCGGGCCATTTCGGCCCCATAGGCGATGGCGGCTCTGATGTCGTCTGGCGTCAGTTGGGGATATTCTCTTAGC
>CAZTUO010000203.1:0-6199 GCA_964616355.1 uncultured Nitrospira sp. | reverse complement strand
GGCGAAAGCACCGCGGTGCTGGTCCGGCTGCTCCTGCATCCCCGGCGCATCCGCTGGGCCGCCCTTTTCGGCAGCCTGGAGCGGGACGGGGTCAAGGCGCTCCCGATCATCGGCCTGCTCGTCTTCCTGATGGGCGTCGTGATCGCGTATCAGGGCGCCGAGCAGCTCAAGACCTTCGGCGCCAACATCTTCGTCGTGGACCTCGTCGGCATCTCGCTGCTGCGGGAGATCGCCCCGATGGTCACGGCGATCCTGGTGGCGGGCCGGTCCGGCTCGGCCTATACCGCCCAGATCGGCACCATGTCGGTGACCGAGGAGGTGGACGCGCTCCGCGCCCTCGGGCTCTCGCCGATGGAGCTGCTCGTGATTCCGCGGATGCTCGCGCTCGTGATCGCCATGCCGCTGCTCACCGTCTATGCGGACGCGGTCGGGGTCTTCGGCGGCATGCTGATCGCCTCCGCCGAGCTGAACGTGAGCTTCGCCGAGTTCATCGCGCGGTTCGAGGAGGCGGTCGCGCTGCGGCACTTCCTGATCGGCATCGGCAAGGCGCCGGTCTTTGCGGCCGTGATCGCCTTGGTCGGCTGCTACCAGGGGTTTCAGATCCGCGGCAACGTGGACAGCGTGGGCCGGCACACGACCATCAGCGTCGTCCAGGGCATCTTCCTCGTGATCGTGATTGACGCGGCGTTCTCGGTGCTCCTGAGCTGGAGGAGCCTGTGACCCCGATGGCCACCGTCTCCGGTCCGGTCCTGATCGAGGTTCGCCACGTCGCCACCCGCTTCGGGGCCGCCGTGGTCCACGAAGACGTGAGCCTCGAGGTCCGCCAGGGCGAGGTCTTCGCGATCGCTGGCGGCAGCGGGTGCGGGAAGACGGTGCTGCTGCGGGAGATCCTGCTGCTTCAGCAACCCACCGCGGGCGAGATCCGCGTGTTCGGCCAGGATCTCGCGACGATGAGCGACGCGGAGCGACTCGCGCTGCGCCGCCGCTGCGGGGTCCTCTTCCAACAGGGCGCCCTGTTCAGCGCGCTCACGGTCGCCCAGAACGTGGCCGTGCCGCTGCGCGAGCACACGCGGCTGAGCCCGGACCTGATTCGGGAGCTGGCGGCGATCAAGATCGCGCTCGCGCGGCTGCCGCCGGAGGCTGGCGCCCTGTATCCGAGCGAGCTGAGCGGCGGGATGCGCAAGCGCGCCGCCCTGGCCCGCTCGCTCGCGCTCGATCCGGAGGTGCTCTTTCTCGACGAGCCGACGGCCGGTCTGGATCCGGTGAGCGCGGGCGCCTTCGATCAGCTCGTCCGGGATCTGAAGACGCTCCTGGGGCTCACGGTGGTGATGGTCACGCACGATCTCGATACGCTATGGCGCGTGGCGGATCGGGTCGCGGTCCTGGGGGCCGGGCGGGTGCGGGCTCTGGGCACGATGGCGGAGCTGGTGCGCTCGACGGACCCGATCGTCCACGAGTATTTCCACGGGCCACGCGGGCGAGCGGCGGCCGTCGCGGCGCACGGAGGCAGGGCCTAACGCTCCGGCGGCGCCGGGGTCGGCGGCGGGGTGGCGTATGGAAACCAAAGTCAACTACGTCCTGGTCGGGCTGTTCGTGGTGCTGCTCGGGGTCCTGCTCGTCGGCGGGATCCTTTGGCTGAGCAAGGGAGACTACCGGGGAGCCTACGACCGCTATCTCGCCTTCATGCGGGAGTCGGTCGCCGGCCTCAGCGTCAATGCACCCGTGAAGTATCGCGGCGTCGAAGTCGGACGGGTGAAGGAGATCATCCTGAATCCCGACAATCCGGAAGAGGTGCGGCTGACGATGGACATCCGGCGCGGCACCCCGATCAAGGAGGATACGGTCGCGGTCCTCGAAACCCAGGGGCTGACGGGGCTGGCGATCGTGAACCTGACGGGCGGCAGCAAGGAGTCGCCGCCGCTCGCGCCCAAGCCGGGCGAAGACTATCCCGTGATCCAGACCGGCCCGTCCTTCATCTACCGGCTGGACGCCGCGCTGTCCCGCCTCCTCGCCGACCAGGGGATCACCCGCCTGCTCGCGGACGCGGACGGCGCCCTCCTGGACGCGCGGGCCCTGATGGACGCTGACAACCGCGCCGCGGTCCGGCAGATCCTCGCCGACCTCTCGACCGTGTCGCACACGCTGGCCGCGCGCAGCGGGCACCTGGACCAGAGCGTCGCCGGCGCGGCCCGGGTCGCCGACAACCTGGCGCGTCTGTCCGCGACGATGACCGAGCAGATCCCGTTGATCCTGGCCCGCGTGGACAAGTCGGCCGCGGCGTTGCAGGCCATGACCGAGGAGCTGGCCAAGACGGGGCGGGCCGTGGGATCGGTCGTCAGGGACACCAGGCCCGACATCGAGCGGTTCACGGGGCACACGCTCGCCGAGGCGGACGCGCTGGTCGCCGAGTTGCGCGACCTGACCGGAACGCTGCAGCGGGTGGCGCGGCAACTGGAGCGCGAGCCCGATTCGCTGCTCTTCGGCCGGCGCGGCGAGCCCCGCGGGCCGGGTGAGTGACGTGCGATGGAGATGAGCATCCGCGGCAGGGCGATGGGGCCGCACAGACGGGCCGCGGCGGCCTGGTGGCTCGTCTGGTGGCTGGGCGTGGCGCTCGCGGCCTGCACGATCGGGGGCGGCGGGGAGCGGGTGCTGCACACCTATCGGCTGGGGAGCGACCGGATGGAGCGCGCCGCGCCCGCGCCGGCCGATCCCAAGGCGACCGCGACCCTGCTCGTCAGCCCGCCGCAGGCGCTCGCGGGGTTCGACACGCCGCGCATGGCCTACGTGGCGCGCCCCCACGAGGTGAGCTATTACGCGACCAGCCAGTGGGTCGACACCCCAGCCCGGATGGTGGCGCCCCTGCTGGCGCAGGCGTTCGAGCGCACAGGAGTCTGGCAGGCCGTCGTGCAGGGGCCGAGCTCCGTGCGCGCGGACTATCGTCTTGATGCGGACAACCTCGCCGTCGCGCACGAGGTCATCGAGCGGCCCAGCCGGGTCCGGCTCACCCTGCGCCTGCAGCTCGTCGAGACGCGCGAACGGAAGGTGCTCGGAACCCGCGGCTTTGAGGTGGAGGAGGAGGCGCCGGGCGACGACGCCTACGGGGCGGCGATCGCGGCGAACCGCGCCCTGCCCAAGCTCCTCGACCAGGCGGCCGAGTGGCTCAGCGGGTGCATGAAGAACGGCGCCGGGCTGGGGTGTTAGCGACGTGCGAGACTCGTGGCGCACAGGGTTCAGCTTCGGGCTGACCTCCGGCATCATCACGACGTTGGGGCTGATCGTCGGGCTCTATTCGGGGACGCACTCGCGCGGGGTGGTCGTCGGGGGCATCCTGACGATCGCGCTGGCCGACGCCTTCTCCGACGCGCTCGGCATCCACGTCGCGCAGGAGGCCCAGAATCGCCACACGGGCCGCGAGGTGTGGGAGGCCACGGCCGCCACGCTGGCGTCCAAGTTCCTGTTCGCCCTCTCGTTCCTGGTGCCGGTGCTGGCGCTCCCGCTCGGCGCCGCCGTCGGCGTGAGCGTAGTCTGGGGGGGGCTGCTGCTGGCGGCTTTGAGCCTGGCGATCGCACGGGCGCGGGGCGTCCGGCCCTGGCCGGTGATTGGGGAGCATCTGGCCATCGCCGGGCTGGTGGTCGCGCTGACCCATCTGGTGGGCGGGTGGATCGGGGCGAGGTTCAGCGAGTGACGGGCGGCGCGCTGGGGCTGGCTGCGCCGCGATGGGAGGCGACCTGCAGAAGAGGCAGGGGCGGTGGTCAGGTATCACTAGCATAAGGGGTGAGTCATGCGCGGACGAATGATGGCAGCGGCGGGCGTGCTTGTGGCGATGGGAGCGGCGGGGTTGGCGCTGGAGGCGGGAAGCCTCGTGGCCCAGGAGGGGAAGCCCGGCGCGATGCCGGAAGCGGCGCACCTGGTGATCCTGGACGGGATCGCGGTGCCGGACATCGGGCCGCTGCCCAGCGTGGTGCCGATCCCGCCGTCGAACCTGAACTACAAGGCGAAGGTCGAGCTGGGCAAGCAACTGTACTTCGACGGGCGCTTGTCCAAGAATAACCAGGTCTCCTGCGCTTTCTGCCATATCCCCGGCGCTGGCTTCGCCGACCCGCGCCAGACCTCCATCGGCGTGGACGGCAAGGTCGGCGGCCGGCAGGCGCCGACCGTCTTGAACACGGCGTTCAACCACGTCCAGTTCTGGGACGGGCGCGTGAGCTCCCTGGAGGAGCAGGCGATCGGGCCTATCCAGAACCCCGTCGAGATGGCCGAGACGCACGAGCACGTCGTCAAGAAGCTCCAGAAGATCAAAGGCTACCGGGAGCAGTTCCGCGCGGTCTTCGGGACGGACGTGAGCCTGCAGGGCATCGCCGAGGCGATCGCCGCCTACGAGCGAACGGTCATCTCGACCAACTCCGCCTTCGATCGGTACATGCTCGGGGACAAGCGGGCGATGAGCGAGGCGGCGGTGCGCGGCCTCGCGCTGTTCAAGGGCAAGGCCCGCTGCATCCTCTGCCACAACGGGCCGAACTTCACCGACAACCAGTTCCACAACCTGGGCGTGCCGCAGGTCGGGCCGTTGAAGGAGGACCTGGGCCGGTACAACGTGACCCGGCAGGAGGTGGACCGGGGAGCGTTTAAGACGCCGACGCTGCGCAGCGTGGCCCTCACCGCGCCCTACATGCACGACGGGGCCTTCAAGACGCTCGAGGAGGTCGTGGACTTCCTCAACCAGGGCGGCGGGCCGAACCCCAACCTGAGCCTGCTCGTCAAGCCGCTGGGTCTGACGGATCAGGAGAAGGCGGACCTCGTGGCCTTCCTGAACGCCTTGACCGGCGAGCCGCTCAAGTTCGAGATGCCAAAATTACCGAAGTAAGCCAACAGCAGTGGCGTTCAGCCTTCAGCCGTCAGCTTCTTTCCGGAGGCTGATGGCTGATTGCTGAGGGCCGTCCGCGCGGTTCGCACCTCCGTGCTCCCCTTTCACCTCCCACGGCTGGTTGTAGCATCTCGCGCCATCTCCCGGGGACGCCCCTGTAGCCTTTGGCACCAGCGCTCCCGCTCTCCCACACGGCCCCTTCCCGCCGAGTCGGTCTAACTCGCCGACAACACTGGGTTTGCTCGGCAGGCTCGGTGCCAGGCCGGCTTTGGCACGCCAATCGCAGAACTCCAGCGCGACTCGTGCGGACTGTGGCACGAAGCTCCGGACTCTCTCACCAGGAGGTGTCCACGTGGACGCCGCGACCGGCGCCGTCCTTGACGTGAAAGGAGAAGAAGGCCGAGCAGAAGCAAGAGAGGATGAAGGAGCGCAAGCGGGAGCACAAGGACTAGCCCACATTGGCGGACCGCCTGGATCACCTGATTACGAAGAAGCTCTTCGCCGCCTACGGCGGGTTCTGAATCCTTTGCGGCGAGCAGGGCTCTCAGACGATGACACCGATTCTGATGATGCTCGAGGAACCACCAACCAAGGGGGGCAGCCATGACATGCAACGTGGGGGGAGTCGAGCGGCCGGTCCGGATCGTCTTTGGGATTCTCCTGGTGAGCCTGGGCGCCTTCGGCGGGCTGCCCGCCGGGGCGGCGTGGGCGGCCTACATCGGGGGCGGGATCGCACTGGTGACAGGGGCGATCGGCTTTTGCCCGCTCTGGACGCTGTTGGGGATCAACACCTGCGCGACGAAGCCGGCGGGGAGGCGGTGAGGTGACGCGGGGACTGGGAGACTCGGCAATCGCCGCGCCATCCCTTCCCCGCGTCGCCGCGTCGGGGGGGCCATCGCCGCCGGTTGCTGAAGCTGACGGCTCTGCAGGAAGGAGAGCACATGGCGCGTGTGGTGATCATCGGGGCTTCCATCGGCGGGCTGCCGGCGGCCTACGAATGCCGAGCCCTGTTGGGCCAGCGGCACAAGGTGACGGTGATCTCGAATGTGGATTTCTTTCACTTCGTCCCGTCCAACCCCTGGGTCGCGGTCGGCTGGCGGACGCGGCAGGACATCAGCTTTCCGCTGGGGCCCGCGCTCCAGAGGAAAGGGATCGAGTTCGTGCACGCGGCGGCGGAGCGGATCGAGCCCCAGCAGAACCGGGTGATCACCGCCAGGGGCGAGGTGCCCTACGACTATCTCATCGTCGCAACGGGGCCGAAGCTCAACTTCCCCGCGGTCCCCGGCTTGGGCCCCAGCGGCCACACCCAGTCGGTCTGCACGGTGGACCACGCGG
>CAZTUO010000202.1:5282-6207 GCA_964616355.1 uncultured Nitrospira sp. | reverse complement strand
AAGATTCAGAAATGACGCAACGAATCACTCCAGGGTAAGATTTTCAAATGGCTTGGCAGGGCGCCGGCCCGCTACTCGCGGGCGGGGCCGGATTTGCGCGTCACCGTCCAGATCACAAGTGATGCGACGGTGAACCCCAGCAGCCAGAGCGAGGCGTACCCGTACCGCGGCTCGGCAAACTCGATCAGGTCCGTCAGCCGGCCGATCAGGAGGGACATGCGGGCCATGACCGTGTAGCCGAAGGCGGCGCCGAACGCGATCATCAAGAACAGGATACCGGTGCGCGCCGCGACGCGGACCGGGCCGCTGTGCTCGATTGAGAAAAAGAAATAGAAGAGCACCGAGACGACGCCCAGGAGCAGAACGATCGTGTTGAGATTGCTCGCCGGGTTCAGGAGGTCGAAGGTGAAGGTCACCCCGCCCCCCTCCGTCAGGGCAGCCAGCGGCCGGACCGTGTCCTCCACCTGCTTGAGGATGTAGGAGGAGATGATCCGCGGGATGGCCAACCCTGAGCCGACCCCGACCACGAAGGCAAAGGCGATCCGGGACAGCCAAGCGGCCTGCGGCAGGTACCGGGCGAGCATCAACAGCCCGATCCCGAGCGGGATCAGGAGCGACCACTGCCCCTGGTGGACCATCGGCTCGTAGACGAGCCGGATCATCAGGTCGTAGGCCTTGACGATGGTGTAGCCGACCGAGACCCCGACGTAGAGATGCTCGGCGAGCTTGAAGAGCGGGTTGTCCTCGTACAGGAACGTGAAGATGCAGAGGGTCAGCCCCGTCGCCACCCACGCGCCCAGCAGGACCTCGAACGGCATCGTCGTCCCCCTCTTCTGGGCTCGGCCCGTCAGCGGCCCTCGCGCCGGCCCCCGGCCCGGCGCAGCGTCAGGTACAGCACATTGCAGAGGGCGACCAGCGCGATGAT
>CAZTUO010000202.1:252-5240 GCA_964616355.1 uncultured Nitrospira sp. | reverse complement strand
CGCGCCCCTTCTGCCCGATCAGGACCTCGTACTCGGCGGCGCCGCGCAGCCCGCCGATGAGCCCGTTGATCTGCCCGCTGCGCAGAAGCGGGTACAGGCCCGGCGCAATGACGCCGGTGCAGCCTCCCCCCAGCTCGAACTTGTACTTGTCCTTCCCGAACACGTACCAGGTCTCGATCCCCGCCGTTCCCGCGGCCAGGCTCACCACGTAGCTCACGTCGCGGAGCGTTCGCACATCCTTCAGGACCGGCAGCTCCCTGGTCGGCCGATTGTAGTAGTCGTTCGGGAAGGCCTTGTAGAGGTCCTGCCCCATCGTGATAATCAGCGAGCCCACCCCGGGGCTCCACCCGAGAAAGACGTAATCCTTCCCGTTTTCCTTCCCCATCTCGGCAGCCACCTTGGCGAGCACCTCCTCCGCCATACCCGTGCCGGTGACCCAGAGGGTCATGCCGATGACCCGCAGGTTCTTCTTAAAGGCGTGCCGCAGCAAGGCGACGGCCTGGGGGTACAGCTCCGGCTTGGACGCCGGGTCGAAATCCATGCTGAGGAGAAACACCGAGCCCGCGGGAAGCCGGTCGAGATGGTCGTAGACGCCGTGGACCTCCGGCGACACCTTGATCGCTAACCCCACGGGATAGAGGAGCGGGATCAGGGTACAGAGCCCGATCAACAAGAAGACGAGCCGCCGGTCAATCCGCAACAGTTTCTCGGCGAACGTCACGGTCATCCCTCCGGGACGCGGGACGCGGGACGCGGTGGGCTGTCCTGCGTCTCGTGCGCCTCGTTCTTTTGCTCGTCCCGCATCCCCCGTCCCCGGTCACTCTTTCCCGCCTCCGAGGTAGGCCCGCTCGATCCCGAAGATGATCTTCAGGGACAGCGCGACGGCACCCAGGCTGATGCCGATCAGAATCGCCCGCCGTACGGACGCGTTCAGCACGTTCAGGATCCACTGCGTGATGTCGCCGCTGACCGGCACCAGGTGTTCCCCCAGCGGCACGCGGCCCATCATGACGATGACCGCAGCGAGGAGCAGCACAGCGGCCTCCCGACTCCTCGCCCGGAAGGACCGGTAGGCGGCGGAAGCGATGAAGAACGCCAGGATGGCGAACATGGTGCCCTGGAGCGGCACCATCGTGTAGGTGTAGATCCAGCCGAAGGCGGTCAGCGCACCGTCCGCCGACTCCTTGCCGTTCGACCAGAGGCCGACTGCGATCGTGCCCAGCATCCCCGCATAGAGGACGAAGCTGTACCCCCACCCCGGCTCTTTCCGGCGGATCTTCACCGCATGGATGTGGAAGAGGCTGGTGACGCCCAGGACCAGCGCGAACAGCCCGATGATCTGCAGCCACTTGTTGACCTCCGTCAGCAGGGCTTCCGAGGCCGGATGGGGGACGTAGTACTGCCCGGCGAACAGGAGGCCCGCGCCCAGCGTGATCAGCAGCGGGAGCTGGCGTCGCAAGAAGATCATTTGAGATCCTTGAACAAGTCCAGGAGCAGCATGGGCGCATCGGTGCCCAGCAGGACGCCAGCCGTGGCCAGCAAGGTCCCGATCGCGAGCACGCCGAGGACCAGGGCCTTGCCCAGGTCCTGGCCGCGAAGGGTCCCCACCTGAACCGGCTCGCGCGAGAGGTAGGCGCTGGCCGCGTACAGCTCCTCGCCGATCAGGGTGTAGTCGCAGGTCGTGACGAAGAACGGAAGCTGGTGGTCCGAATCGGTTCCTGCGATCTGGATCGCGCCGGTGCTGGCGCCGGTCTCGGTGAGCAGCAGCGACTCCGCGAAGTAGGAGCCCATGAAGAAGTTGGCAGCGGGTTTCCGCCGCAACATGATCCCGTCCACCGCCGCCGTGTAGCTGAATTGGTCGCTCGTAATGAAGAAGTTCGAGTCCTCCTTGAAGGCGTCCGGCTTGCCGGCTTCCAGATAGGACTGCTTGGTGATCTCCTGGCACACCGCCATCACGATGGGGTCCCGGTGCGGAACCAGCAGGTCGGTCTCATAGGCGGCCACTCGCTTCGCCACCCGCCCCAGGATGACGGCGGCCGCGATCGTCGCGGGCTCGCTCATGTCGCCCGCGCCGGTCAGATACAGAATGGGCTTCCCCAGCTCGGTCGCGCGCCCGATCGCCTCATCCACCGCGTCGAGCCCGGGAATCCGGCGGAGGAAGATCTCGCGCCGCTTCGCCTGCCGGATCGCGACGAAGACCGCGCCGCCGAAGAGCAGGACGAGCGCCAGGTTGTTCACCTGGTTCCAGTTGACCCAGTTGGGTGCCGGCACCGCCTGGCCAGCCTGCACCTCCACCCGCTCCTTGCCGCGGACAGCCCGGAGGATGACGGTGTAGGCGGTCCCGTCCTTGATCTCGACGGTCTTTCCGGACTTGATCGTGAACTGGTGAAACTCGGGTCGAGCCGGGCGCGTCCACCAAGCCCATTTGGCCTCCCAGACGTAATGGGAGTTCGCCGCGATCTCGCCGACCAGGACCGGATCGGCCGCGCTCGCCGCCCCGCCGGCGACGAGGATCTGGTACCGGACATCTGGGCCATCGAAGTCAGAGGGAGCCCAGACGAGGGTGAGCGCGGCGCCGGCGTCGTTCGGCTGGTCGAAGACCCGCACCTCGCGGGGCGGCGAAAGGGCCGCGGCCTGCGCGCCTGGGGCCCACGCCCAGACGAGCAGGACGACGAGCGCGGGGGTCGCGAAGGGCCGACCGCGGCGTCTGCCGCAGGGGCGCCACGGGTCGCGGGCGGCTGGGCTGACTGGATGGGGCTCGGGTTTGCTCACCGGGGGTCAGCCTTCGATGATCTCGACGTTGGCCCGTGGAATGACCGCGACGGCCCCGTCCGGGAACCGCACCTCCAGGACGCGCACGCGGCTCTCGGTCTCGATCTGTCGCAGCTCCGGTGGGAGTCCGACTACCTGGCCGATCCGCCCGAACCATGGATCCCGGATCACGCGCACCTGGTCGCCCAGCTTCAGCCCGGCGCGATCCGGCTCGGCCGGTCTGGCCAGGGCGGCGTCGCCGGCCTCCTGGGCGCGCGGGATGATGACCTCCGGCCTGATGACGCCGGCCCGGATCTGGGTGGCCCCCGAGACCGAGGCCGTCTGTCCCGCGTGCCTGGACAGCAAGGCAAAGGTTTTCGCCGCCATCGGGATCGTGCCGAACCCCTCGGTGATGATCAGGGTGAACCCCACCCGCTCGGTCCCGGTGATCGCCACGCCCAGGTCATAGCCGAGGAGATCGCGGAGATCCTTGTCGTGGATGCCGCCGACCACGAGGGCCTCGATGCCCAGCTCGCGGGCCCGGGCCATGCCCGCCCGGCCGAGGAACGACCCGCCCACGACCACGCCCCCCTTCATCTCCGGCCGCAGGTGCTCCGGCGTCAGAGGCTCCTCCGGCGACTTGACCGCGAGGTGCAGCGGGCCCCAGGTCTCGCCACCGATGCCGAAGATGCCCTGGACCAGCGTGCACTCGGTTTCCACCGTCACCCCGTGGGGCGGATGGGCCTCGATCACGACGCCCGTGATATAGGCGAGCAGGTCGAGGACGCGGGGGGGCTCCCGCAGCAGGACCTGGCCCGTGACGGTCGAGACGGACTCCACCGTCCCTTCGATGGGCGAGCGGACCTCCGTTCTGAACCACTTGAGCAAGGGTTTGGTCTCGGCGACGACCTCGTCCCGCTTGACCGGTTCCCCTGCCTTCTTGCGCAGGTACTCGGGGACCTCGTCCGGCGCCACCCCAAGCAGGTTGGCGACGTTCACCGCGTGGACCTTTCCAGGCAACTCGGCCCGGGCGACGACGCTATCCGCGCGGACCCGGTCGCCCGCCTTCGCCAGGACCGACCCGGGAATCGGCAGCAGGCGCCGCTTCCGGATCACGATCCGGTCGGTGACGGTCAGGCCGGGGGTATACGAATGCGCCATCTCAAAGACCGTGCTGTGAGAGACGGGCCGCCGGGCGTGGCGAACCGTTCCTACCTGACCCGCCACCGGTCACGCGTCACCCGTCACTGTGGATAGAGGTTCACCGCCCGGTGCCAGCGCGTCAGCGCTTCCAGCCGGGCCTGGCGGTCCGCCGGCAACTGGAGCGGTCGGCCGCGGCCATCCAGGAGCAACCCGACCACACCGCCGCGGACCTCCCGCACAAGCGCCTCTCCCCGCCCGACCCCGACATCCACCTGGCGCGCGGGCCGGACTTCGATCCGGGCCCGCTCGTCGAGCCCGAGTGGCAGGAGGCGCAGCTCGCCGAACCGCAGCGTCCCCCGCGCGCTGGGCCGCCCGTTCTGGAACGTGACGGCGTACTCGGCGCAGGGCTCCCCGTCCCTACCCTGCCCGATCGGCGCCACGCAGGTCCCGAGGTAGATCAGGCAGTCCCGGACGAACACGTCGGTCGCCGCCTGCTCGCTGACCGTGGACAGGACACCGAGGTGCGGCATCATGAAGATGCTGTCCACGGACAGGACGGTCACGCCCAGCGGCTGGTAGGCGTCCACCATCATCAGCATGGACTGGATCCGTCGCGGGGCATGGGAGAGGATGCCGCCGCTCCCGACGATGAGGTCGAGCTTCAGCAAGTCCACGAGCGTCTCACCCGAGGCGCGTTGTTCGAAGATGTCGGAGATCGTCCGCTCCTGCTGGACTCCTTTCAGCCCTGTGGCCAGCGACATGTGGTGGTCGAGGGCCAGGCGGAGCGCCTCGCGGGCGATGGCCTGCTCGATCTGCAGTTCATCCAAGGTCTGGGGGATGGTCGTCGGCCGGATCATCTTGTTCTTGATCCGGTTGCGGAGGGTCTGCTCGTCAATCGTGAAGGGCACCCAGCGCATGATGTTCTCGAGGCCGGCCTCCGCGACGACGTTCGAGACGCTGTAGGACATCCCGAGGTTCGCGCTGACGGTGCGGTTGAACACCCCGTCGAAGACCGAGAAGACGTCCGTGGTGGCGCCCCCGATGTCCACACCGATCAGGTTGAGATTGTCCCGCTTGGCGATGGCCTGCATGAT
>CAZTUO010000202.1:0-232 GCA_964616355.1 uncultured Nitrospira sp. | reverse complement strand
GGCGTCGGCATGATAGGGGCCCCGGTCCAGTCCATGAGCTTCCGGTAGCCAGGCGCCTGCGCCATGACGTGCTCGAGGAACAATTCGTGGATCTTGCGGCGCGCCGGGCCCAGGTTCTCCCGCTCGAGGACGGGGCGGATGTTGTCGGTGACCACGAGCTCAGTCTTCTCGCCGAGGATCTCCCGGACGCGCTCCCGTGCGTCCTTGTTGCCGGCGTAGATCAGGGGGAGCT
>CAZTUO010000201.1:0-6217 GCA_964616355.1 uncultured Nitrospira sp. | reverse complement strand
ATGACTCACTCTCAGCACCATAAAAAGTGTCTTGACAAACGGGGAGCATTACAGCACGTTGCGGCTACCCGGACCCTCGTGCTAGAGTCGGGTCGTCCCGGTGGAGCCCGAGCGTATGGGGAGCCGTCCAATCAGCCGGTTGCTGCTCCTGTTCACCGTCCTGACCGTGAGCGGCCTGCTTTCCGCCGCGAGCGCCCTTGCCCCAGGCGAGCGAGCCTGCGACGCGGCTTCGCTCGAAGCCCATGGCTATGATGCGATCGTCGGCGAGGCCCAGGAGGGCGGCGGGGAAGATTCCTCGGCACCAGATGATTGTTCCGTCCCGATCACGACACGGCTGGATGGTCCGTCCTGGTCCTTTCTCGCAATCCAGACCTCGGGGCTGTATCTGCCGGTGCTGGCCCGCGCGCGCTTCCGCCCACCAACCCTTTCGTCACTTCGGTCGGATACTTCGAGAAGTTAAGCGTCACCGCCCCGGCTCCCGGAGCTCGGTTTCTTGCTGCAGAGGCAGCCAGGAGGGGTTATGGTCGCAAGGAGCAGTCCCATCGGACGATTTGTGGGCGCAATTGCCATTGTTGTCAACCTGTTCGGGGCCACAGCCGAGGCGGGGGAGCCGTCTCCCCCTTCCTACGACTTGGGGGACATCATCGCGCTCGCCCTGGAGCGCAACCCGCGCGTGCTCGGGGCGGAGGGCGTGATGGATCAGCGCCGCGGCGAGAAGATTGCGGCCGGGGCCTATCCCAACCCGTCCCTCTATGGGCAGAGCGGCCGGGGCACCATTCAAGATCCGCCGACCGGTGGTCCCATCGCGGAGAACGCCTTCGTGCTCAGCCAGCCGGTGGAGTGGCCGGGCATGCGCGCGGCGCGGAAGCGGGTCGCGGACGCGGCCCTGGCTGGAGCCAGCGCGGGCATCGAGGAGGCGCGCCTCGACCTGATCGCGGACGTGAAGCTCGCCTTCTACGAGCTGCTGCTCGCCCAACGAGGGGAGGAGCTGGCCCGGCAGAACCTCGCGACCGTCGAGCAGGTGGCGCGAATCGTGACTGCGCGGGTGCGGTCCGGTGAGGGAGCGCAGTTCGAGGTGATCAAGGCCGAAGTCGAGGTGCTGAAGGCCAACCAGGCCGTGACCCGCGCCCAGAACGCCGTCCGGGTGGCGCGGGTAGCGCTCGACACGTTGACGGCCGGGGCGCTCGGGACGGTGTACATGATCCGGGGCGACTTCCAGCCGTTCCAGCGGGACCTGCACCTGGACACCCTGGTGACCACGGCCCTGGAGCAGCATCCGACCATCAGGCGCCTGGCGAAGCTGGTGGAGGCTTCCGGGCAGAATGTGGAGCTGCAACGGCAGGCCCGGGTGCCCACCGTGACCGTGAGCGGCATGTACTTCCGGGAGGCCGGCCGGGAAGCCTTTGGCGGCGCCCTCACGGTGCCGACGCCCCTGTGGTACCGTCGGCAAGGGGAGATTGCAAGCGCGCTGGGCGCCAAGCGCCGTGAAGAAGCGGAGCTGCTCCGCGCGCAGAACGAGCTGGTGCGCCAGGTGAACCAGCACTTCCAGGATGCCAAGACTGCCGCCGAGCAGCTCGAGGTGTTCGAGAAGGGCTTGCTCAAGCAGGCGCAGGAGGCGCTGCGGATCGCGCAGTTCAGCTTCCAGCAGGGTGTCTCGAGCCTGCTCGAGGTGCTCGACGCCCAGCGCGTGTTCCGGCAGACGCAGCTCGAGCATGCGCAGGCGCGGTACGAGCTCTCCGTCGCGCTGACGCGGCTGGAGCGCTCGG
Organism: uncultured Nitrospira sp.; assembly: GCA_964616355.1. Classification (GTDB taxonomy): domain Bacteria; phylum Nitrospirota; class Nitrospiria; order Nitrospirales; family Nitrospiraceae; genus CAZTUO01. Next base: position 4,451 of record CAZTUO010000201.1, on the reverse strand, counting down.
CCGGAGGACGGCTGTGACCGCCAGCCGGCTGCAGGGTCCTGCCGCAGGACTCCGACGCGAGGCCCCGCCGGTGCGCCGGAAGGGGGGCGTCTGGCTCGGGGGGCTCGGCCTTGTCGTGCTCGGCTGGCTCGCGGGCTGCGACTCGGCGCCCAAGGAGGCGACGGGTGCGAAGCCGGCCCCAGGCGGGGCGGCGGCCGATCTGGTCACGCTCAAGCCCGAGGCGCTCGAGGCGGCGGGACTGGAGATCCGGCCGGTCTTGCGGGGCGAGTTCCGGCTCTTCCGCGATTTTCCCGCGACCGTGAAGCCGAACGAGAACGAAATGGCCGAGATCACCGCGCTCGTTCGCGGCCGGGTCGTGGACGTGTACGTGGATCTGGGCCAGGAGGTCGAGGCAGGGGCGCTCCTGGCGATCCTGTACAGCAGCGAGCTGGGCCTGGCCCAGTCCACCTACCTGAAGGCCAAGGCCAAGCTGTACGTGGCGGAGCAGGCGTTCAAGCGCGCGCGCACGCTGCTCGACGAGAAGGTCATCGGTCAGAGCGAATTCCAGCGGCGGGAAGGGGAGCTGATCAGCGCGCGGGCGGAGGTGCGGGAGAGCGCCGACCGGCTGTTGCTGCTGGGCATGACGGAGGAGGAGATCCGCAAGCTCGAGCGCGACCAGAAAATCCGGTCCTACGTGCCCCTCCACGCTCCCTTCGCCGGCCGGATCATCGCCCGCGACGTGACCCGCGGCGAGGTCGTGGGCCCGAACGACAAGCTGTTCGCGGTGGCGGACCTGACGAAAGTCTGGGTCCTCGCCAACATTCCTGAAAAGGACATTCCCTACGTCTTGGCCCAGGCAACGCAGGACCGGCCTGTCGAGGTGTTCCTTTCGGCCTTTCCCAACGAGGCCTTCCACGGCCGGGTGACCTACGTCGGCGACGTCCTCAACCCCGAGACGCGCACGATGCAGATCCGGCTCGAGGTGCCCAATGCCGAGCGGCGGCTCAAGCCGGAGATGTTCGCCACGATCCGGATCTATTCCGCGCCGGAACCGGGCACCCTCATGATCCCCGAGAGCGCCGTCCAGCGGGACCGGGACCGGCTGTTCGTGTTCGTGCAGCGGGCCCCGGAGTCGTTCGAAGCCCGCGACGTGCGGCTCGGCGAGTCCAACGGCCAGGTGGTCAAGGTGCTCGAGGGATTGCAGGAAGGGGAGCCCCTGGTCACCAAGGGGGCCTTCCTCCTGAAGTCCCACATGCTCAGGGGCGAGATGTAGGCCGCATGATCGCCGCCCTCGTCGCGTTCGCCCTCCGCCAGCGCGTCCTGGTCGTCACGGTGGCCCTCGCAGCCTCCTGCGCCGGGGGCTACGCGTTCCGGACCATTCCCATTGACGCCTTCCCGGACGTCACGAACGTGCTGGTCCAGGTCGTCATCAAGGTGCCCGGGCTGTCGCCGACCGAGATCGAGCAATTCGTGACCTATCCGATCGAGCTACAGATGACCGGCCTCCCGGGCCTGACCGACCTCCGATCGCTCTCCAAGGTCGGCCTCTCGATGATCACGGTCGTCTTCGAGGACCACATCGACGTGTACCTGGCCCGGCAACTGGTGCTCGAGCGGATCATCGAAGTCCAGGACTCGCTGCCGGCCGGCGCGCAGATCAGCCTCGTCCCCAACTCGACCGGCCTGGGCGAGGTGTACCAGTACTTCCTGGACCGGCCCGAGGGGGTCATGCGCGCGCCTGACACGCCGGAGGTCCAGGAACTGGAGCTGACGGAGCAGCGGACGATCCAGGACTGGGTGGTCCGCCCGCTCCTCAAGAGCGTCCCCGGCGTCATTGACGTGAACTCGATGGGCGGGTTCGTCAAGCAGTACCAGGTGATCGTCGAGCCGGGCTTGCTGCGCAAGTACAACCTCGCGCTCCACGAGGTCGTTCAGGCCGTCGCCAGGAACAACGCGAACGCCGGCGGCAACATCCTGGAGAAGCACGCCGAGAAATACATCGTCCGGGGGGTCGGGCTCATCAAGACGCTGGCCGACATCGAGAGCATCGTCGTCAAGGAGGTCGGCGGCACACCGGTGTTCGTCCGCGACGTCGCGGAAGTTCGTGTGGGCCACGCGGTCCGGCATGGGGCCGTCGTGCTGAACGGCGAGCGGGAGGTCGTGGCCGGCATCGTGCTCATGCTCCAGGGGGCCAACGCGCGGGATGTGGTCGAAAGGGTCAAGCGCAAGGTCGAAGAGATCAACCGCAAAGGGTTGCTCCCCAGCGGGCTTCGGATCGTCCCGTTCTACGACCGGATCGAGCTGATCACGGCAGCGCTCGGGACGGTGTACAAGGCCTTGCTCGAGGGCATCGTCCTCGTCGTCTTGGTGTTGTTCCTCTTCCTCGGCGATGTGCGGAGCGCCTTGATCGTCACGGCCACCCTGGTCGTCACCCCGCTCGTCACGTTCCTCGTCATGCAGCAGCAGGGGCTCACAGCCAACCTCATGTCGCTCGGGGGACTCGTGATCGCTATCGGCATGATGGTGGACGGCTCCGTCGTCATCGTGGAGAACGTCTACCGCCACCTGTCGGAGCCGGGTGCGGCCCAGACGAACCGGACGGCGCTGGTACTCCGGGCAGTCAGGGAGGTCGGCCAGCCGGTCATGTTCGGGATCCTGATCATCATCCTCGTGTTCCTGCCGATCCTGGCGCTGCAGGGGATGGAAGGGAAGATGTTCAAGCCGTTGGCCTACACGATCGCGATCGCGCTCCTGGTCTCGCTGGTCCTGTCGCTCACGCTCTCGCCGGTCCTCTGCGCCTGGGGGCTCGCGGGCGGACGGGGCGAGGACACCCGCCTGCTCCGCTGGGCGAAGCGGGTGTACCGGCCGGCGCTGGCCTGGGCGCTCGGCCATCGGCGCCACGTGCTCGGCGGCGCCATCGGGCTGCTCGCCCTCAGCCTGCCCCTGTTTCCGTTTCTCGGCGGGGAGTTCATTCCCATCCTGAACGAAGGGGCGATGTCCCCCCAAACGATCCGGCTGCCCAGCATCTCGCTGCCCGCCTCCATCGAGATCGAAAAGCAGATGCAGCGGGCGGTCTTGGAATTCCCGGAGGTTCGGTTGGTGGTCTCCAAGATCGGCCGGACGGAGCTCGGAAACGATCCGCAGGAGCCCAACGCGAGCGACCCGGTCGTCGCGCTGCGCCCGATGGACGAGTGGACGACGGCTAAGACCAAGCCCGAGCTCGACGACGCCGTCCGCCGGAGGCTGGAGCAGGTCCCCGGCGCGGTGTTCCTGCTCAGCCAGCCCATCCAGCAGCGCGTGGACGAGCTGATCTCCGGCGTCCGCACGGAGGCCACGGTCAAGATCTTCGGGGAGGATCTGGCGGTCTTGCGCCGGCTCGCCGAGGAGATCGCCGGCGTGCTTACCGGCGTGCGGGGGGTGAAGGATGTTCGGGTGGAGCAGCTCTTCGGCCAGCAGTACCTGGTCGTGGATATTGACCGGGCCAAGATCGCCCGGCATGGCATCAACGTGGCGGACATCCGGGAGATCATCGCCACGGCCATCGGCGGGGAGCCGGCCACCCAGGTCTACGAGGGCCAGCGGCGCTTCGACCTCATCATCCGGTTCCCCGAGCGGCACCGCAACAGCGTCGAGACGATCCGGAACCTCTTGCTCACGGACCCCGCCGGTGCGCTGATCCCGCTCAGCGACCTCGCGACCGTGGAGCTGCGCGAAGGCCCCGCGCTCATCAGCCGCGACGGGTTGTCCCGGCGGATCTACGTCGGCTTCAACACGATGGGGCGGGACATCGAGAGCATTGTGGCGGAAGCGCAGAAGAAGATCGCCGCCCAGGTCCAGATCCCCCAGGGGTATTCTCTCAAGTGGGGCGGCTCGTTCGAGAACATGGAGCGGGCCATGGCCCGGCTGCGGCTCATCGTCCCGCTCACGATCGGCCTGATCTTCCTGCTATTGTTCTCCTCATTCAACTCCGTCCGGTACGCGGCGCTCATCATCCTGAACTTGCCCTTCGCCCTGATCGGGGGGATCGTCGCCCTCTGGGCGACGGGGGAGTATTTGAGCGTGCCGGCATCGGTGGGCTTCATCAACCTGTTCGGGGTCGCGGTGCTGAACGGGATCGTGCTCGTCTCCGCTATCAACAAGCTACGGGCGGACGGGGTGCCGACCGCGGAGGCTGTCACGACCGGGTGTCTGCTGCGGCTGCGCCCCGTCCTCATGACCGCGCTCGTCGCCCTGTTCGGGCTCATCCCCCTGGCCCTCTCGCAGGGCATTGGCTCCGAGGTCCAGCGGCCGCTCGCGGTCGTCGTGATCGGCGGGCTGGCCAGCTCGACGCTGATGACCCTGATCGTGCTGCCGACGCTCTATCCCTGGTTCCAGGAGGAGCGCGAGAGCCGGGAGCCCGAGCCGCCGGTGAACGGCGCGCCGCCGCTCACGGCGGCAGCGGCCCCGCGGGCGGCGGGAGCGGCGCCCCGGCC
>CAZTUO010000200.1:4326-6221 GCA_964616355.1 uncultured Nitrospira sp. | reverse complement strand
TGAGGTCATCCAGAATTTCTCACGTGACACCTTGACACCCAACACAGTTGCTCCCCTACCCGTTACTCGTCACCGGTCACGGACTTTAAGTCCCAGGATGTTGATCCGGTGCGCCAGGCAGCCCGCGCCGAATCCGTTGTCAATGTTCACGACGCCGACCCCCGCCGCGCAGGAGTTCAGCATCGTCAAGAGCGCCGCGAGCCCGCCGAAGCTGGCGCCGTAGCCCCGGCTGGTCGGGACGGCGATGACCGGCCGGTCGACCAGCCCGCCCACCACGCTGGGCAGCACCCCGTCCATGCCGGCGACGACGACGAGCACCCGCGCTTTCAGCAACCGCGCGTGGCGGTCCAGCACGCGATGCAAGCCGGCCACGCCGACGTCGTAGAGCACGCTCACCCGGCTGCCCATCACCTCCGCCGTCACGCGCGCCTCCTCCGCGACGGGCAGGTCGGCGGTCCCCGCCGTCACGATCAGGATGTCCCCCTTCGCCCTCGCCTTCCGCGTGCGGACCACGACCACCCGCGCGAGCTCATGGTAGGCGGCACGCCGATCCAACCGGGCCAGCGCCGCCGCCACCTCCGGGGTCGCGCGCGTGGCGAGCACCGGACCACCCCGCTTGAGGAGCCCGCGCGCAATCCCCACCACCTGCTGGGGAGTTTTCCCCTCGCAGAAGATCACTTCGGGGAAGCCCTGACGGAGCGCGCGGTGGTGGTCCACCGACGCGAAGCCCAGGTCTTCGTACGGGAGGGACCGCAGCCGCTCGAGCACCTGCGGTACGTCGGCGCGCCCGGCCCGCAAATCCCGCAACAGCCGCCTCAGGCGAGTCAGCTCCATCGCGTCACCCGGCGCTCCCGTCCAGCTCGTCCTTGGCGGCCCGCTCCATCAGGTCGGCCACGGCCCGGGCTGGGGCCTTGCCCTCGAAGAGCACCGCGCAGACCTCGCGCACGATAGGCATGTCCACCCCGTAGCGCTGGGCCAGGCCCCAGGCTGCCCGCGACGTCCGCACGCCTTCGGCGACGGTCCGGGTCTCGCTCAGGACGCGTTCCAGCGAGTCCCCCCGTCCCAGCCGCACGCCCACCGCGTGGTTCCGGCTGAGCGGGCCGGTGCAGGTCAGGACGAGATCGCCCAGGCCGGATAACCCGTAGAAGGTCCTGGGGTTGGCGCCCATGGCGGTGCCAAGGCGGATCATCTCGGCGAGCCCCCGCGTGATCAGCGCCGCGCGAGCGTTGTGCCCGAGGGCCAGGCCGTCCACGACGCCGGCCGCCACGGCCATGACGTTCTTGAGCGCCCCCCCGAGCTGCACGCCGATCAGGTCGGCGCCCGCATAAACCCGAAAGACCGGCGTCATCAAGCAGGCCTGGAGGCGCCGGACCAGGGCGGCGTCCTGTCCGGCCAACACCACCGCGGTCGGCTGCCCGCGGGCGACCTCGATGGCGAAGCTCGGGCCGGAGAGCACCGCCAGTTGGCGGCCCATGCCGGACGGCAGCGTGTCCTCTATGACCTGGGACATCAATGCAAAGGTGGTCTCCTCGATGCCCTTGGTGGCGCTGATCAGCGGCACGGGCGCCGTCAGCAGCGGGGCCATTCGTTCGAGCGCCGAACGGGCGGCGTGGGAGGGAACGGCGAAGACCAGCAGGCCGCAGCCACAGACGGCTTCCGCCAACACGTTGGTCGCCGACACCGGCGCCGGCAGGCTGACGCCAGGCAGAAACAGTTGGTTCTCCCGTTTCCCGCGGATCGCTTCCACCACGTCCGGCTCGTAGGCCCAGAGCCGGACCTGGTAGCCTTTGCCCGCCAGGTGCTTGGCCAGCGTCGTGCCCCAGGCGCCCGCGCCGACAACCGCGATCGGCTCGATAGGTTCTTCGTCACCGGTCATGCGTCCGTCCTCGCCCCTC
>CAZTUO010000200.1:2233-4316 GCA_964616355.1 uncultured Nitrospira sp. | reverse complement strand
GGAGCCGGACCGTCAGGGCACCGATCGGGGCCCGCAGTGCGCCTGTTCGCAGACGATCGCCTCGGCCAGGGCCGCCAACATCTCATCCACGCCGCAATCCAGGGCCTGCCAAACGCCGGGATCATCCCCCCTCCCGCGCGATGAGGAGTATCCCCCAGACAACCGAGCCCTGCGGGCCGAGCCACGCCGCGAGCGAGCCTCCAATCCCCGTGCGAGCGCGTGCCCACCTTGTCACGGTTTCCCATCTCACAATGCGCCTCTTATCGCACAGACGCCGCCCGACTGTCTATTCTGGCTGGCCGCCCCCTGGAACACCCGCCCCCCCTTGGAGGGGCGGGCTCGGACAGGATCGGCGAGCCGCACGCTCGGACTGGAATCCTGGCGCGATTCCAGGTAGGCTTCAATTCCGACGGTGCCGACGAGGTCGCCGATGAGCCTCTGCAGCCATTGCGGGCAGCCCCTGCCGGAGGAGAGCCGGTTCTGCATCCGCTGCGGCCGTGTGGTGTGGCCCGGCGCAGGGTCCACACCGGACAGCCGTGAGGCCGAAGAGATGAACCTGACGGCACTCTACGTCATGGTCATCTGCCTCGTCCTGGCGGCGTTGTTTCCCCCGTGGGAGACCCCGCCAGGGCAGCCGCCGGAGTTCTTGGGCTTCCACTTCGCCCTGAGCCCACCGCGCCTGCAGGGGAACGGAACAGGTGTCATCAGCCGCGCCTTGCTGACGGTCGAGCTCGTCACGATCGCGGTCGCGGGCTTTTACGCTTCGTGGCTGTTGCGGTCCCACCCGAAGCGACGGCGCCCCTGACCGGGGACCGGGGAACGGGCGAGTCGCAAGGCTCTCGGCACAGGGAGGAGCAGCCATGCCTCAGGAGCGAGCCCCGGACCGTGCTGCGCCGCGGCCCCGCACGCTCGCCGTGGACATCGGCGGGAGCGGGATCAAGGCGATGGTCCTGGACGTGGACGGCCGGCCGCTGACCGAACGGGCCCGCGTGGCGACCCCGCGCCCGGCGACGCCGACGGCGGTGCTCGCCGCCGTGGTGGCCCTCGCCAAGGCACAGGGTGAGTTCGAGCGGGTCTCCATCGGCTTCCCCGGCGTCGTCCGGCACGGGATCACCCACACGGCTCCTAATCTCCATCCCTCGTGGGCCGGCTTCCGTCTGGCCGAGACCCTGGCCAAGCGGCTCGGCAAGCCCGTCCGCGCCGCCAACGACGGCGACGTCCAGGGCTACGGCGCGATCGAGGGCCGGGACGTCGAGCTGGTGCTCACCCTCGGAACCGGCCTCGGGTCGGCCTTGTTCGTGGACGGTGTCCTGGTGCCGAACCTGGAATTGGCCCACCATCCGTTTGAGGACGGCAAGACCTATGAGCAGCGGCTCGGCAACCGGGCGCTCAAGCGGGCCGGCGTCAAGAAATGGAACAAGCGGCTACGGCGGGCCATCGCGCAGCTTGAGCAAGTCTTCAACTACGATCGGCTCTTCATCGGGGGCGGAAATGCGGAGAAGATCACGGGCGCGCTGCCGCCGAATGCGAAACTCGTGTCCAACCGCGCCGGCCTCCTCGGGGGCATCGCCCTGTGGCGGGAGGACGCGAAGACCGCAGAGCCGCGCTAGCGTCACTCGAGGGCGAGCGTGAGGCACTTGGCCGAGCCGCCGGCCTTCATGAACTCGTCGAGCAGGACGGGGTGCGACCGGTAGCCCTTCGCCTCCAGCATCCGCATCGTCTCGAGGCAGCCGGTCGGCAGCACCACGTCCCGCCCGACGCAGACCGCGTTGCAGGCGAACCGGAGGGCCTCCGCGGCGGGCACGACAAGCCGCCGGTCGGCGGGGACGCAGTCAGCGATGACGGCTTGGGCATAGGGGTCGAAAGCCGGTGGGTAGTACAGCAGCTCGCCGCCGCTCAACGGGCAAAAGCAGGTATCGAGGTGGTAGAAGCGGCTGTCCACCAGCTCGACCGGGATAATCTCCTGCCCGAAGATCTCGCTCAGCCGGACGTAGGCCCGGATGTCCGACCGTTGCCGATACCCCCCGAACCAGAGGCCCGGCCAGCCGAGGAGATCCCCTGCCCCCTCGAAGTACAGGTCCCC
>CAZTUO010000200.1:0-2158 GCA_964616355.1 uncultured Nitrospira sp. | reverse complement strand
CCTCGCCCTGCCGCTCCGGATGCCGGAAGCGGCTCAGCACGACGAGGTGGCCCATCACTGAGCCCGCGTTGGCGGTGAAGACCAGGTCGGGCTGCTCCGGCACCGGCGCCATCCGCTCCAGCGTGACGCCGACGTCCTTCTCCAGCACGGCCATCAGGCCCTCCCACTGCTCGCGCGCGCGGGGCGGATCCACCCGATTGGACCGGCGCATCCAGGGATTGATCTCGTAGTCAATGCGGAAGTAGTCGGGCGGGCAGACCAGCAGCCGGCTCATACCCCCTCCGCAGAACCCATCGCTGTCCGCAGCACCGCACCGAGGTCCGCAGGACTCAGCCCTTCCAGCCCAGCTCGCGGGCCAGCTCGCGGAGGAACGAGGCTGCGTCCATCACGAGGCCGACGGCCTGGAAGCTCCCGCGGTCAGCCAGCTTGGTCGGGACGGCCGGATTGACGTCCACGCAGACCGTGGGGACCGTCGCCGGCAGCAGGTTCCCGGTCGCTACGGCATGCAGCGTCGAGGCGACGAGCAGCGCGAGGCTCACGCCGGGCAGCGCCGCCCGCATCGCCGCCTGCGCCGCCATCGTGTCCGTGATGACCCCCGGGAGCGGACCGTCGTCCCGGATCGAGCCGGCGAGGACAAAGGGCACGCCGCGATGGACGCAGGCCGCCATGATCCCGTCGGTGATCACGCCGGTCTCGACCGCCCGCTGGATGCTCCCGATCGCGCGGATGCGGTTGATGGTGCGGAGGTGGTGCTCGTGCCCGTGGGGCACCGCGCGCCCGGCCGCGAGCGCACAGCCGAGGGAGGTGCCGAACAGGTGCGCCTCCATGTCGTGGGCCGCGAGCGCGTTGCCGCCGAACAGGAGGTGGATGAACCCCGCGTCAATCAACCAGGCGGCGGCCTCGCGGCCGCCGGCGTGGATGATGGCCGGCCCGCCCACAAGTAAGACCTTCCCGCCCGCCTCGCCGTGCCGCTCGCGCGCCTCGCGGATCGCCCGCATGCGGCGGGCGATGTCCGCGATGATGTGGGTGTGGGGGCGCTCGGCCGACACCTGCGCCTGCATGAAGCTGAAGACGTCCCGCTCCTTGGGCCGCTCCAAGGGGAGCACCCGGATCCCCTGCCGGCCCGTGACGATCAGGTCGCCGCACTGCACCGCACCCATGGGGACGGCGCGGGCGGAGGCCAGGCTGGGGTCCACGCGGATCCCCAGGTCCATCTCGATGGCCTCGACGTCCACCCACCGTCCCCGCAGACAGACCTGAGTGGGAAAGTGGCTCGTCGCGTAAAACGTGTCCGGGAACACCCCGTCGGCCGGGGCGGGCTCGACCGTACAGTCGCCTTCGCGCTCGACCGAGGCGCCGTGCGGCTGGATTGCGCGGAGGATTTCGGCGAGCAGCGCCGGCGTAGCCGCCTGGACCACGATCTTCGCGTGGGACGGCTCCTCCCTGGTCTTTCCGATTCGCACCTCGCTGAAGTCGAAGGTGCCGCCCATCATCAGGATGGTATCCAGCACCTTCGCCAGGATCAGCGAATCAATGATGTGGCCTTGCAGGACGACCGTTTCTTGCGCGTGCGTCATGCGCGCATAGCACCTAGCGAAGCGAGAAGCCCGATGGTGCCCTTCCCCAGCAGGAGCACGCTCTATCATAGCACGGGCTGGCATGCGCCAAGAGCGCTATGGCTCTGAGCCGTTCGCCACCCGCTGTTCGCTGCCAGCTCGGGCTCACTCGTTTTTCATCAGCTCGCGGAGCACGTTGGTGGCGTAGGCGCCGGGAGGGAGGGTGAACGAGAGGGTGAGGACCGAGCCGTCCAGCGACCAGTCCAGGTCCCTGAGCGGGATGCGCAGGGCGCGGCGCTCCCCGCGGAATCCGCAGGCGGCCGCCGCCCGGCGGAGGGAGTCCGGCGTGGCGCCGAATTCGCGGGCGACCTCCAGCTCGATGGCGCCGGGCTCGCCCGTGGCCCAGGGCGCGCGCGAGCCGAACAGGGGCCCCGTGGGGCTGATCTCGAAGGCCGCGGCCCGCGGTTGCTCGCGCGCCGCGTCCTCGACCGCAAAACAGGCGCTGTTCGCATGCTTGATGGCCCAGTCCCCCTCCAGCACGCGGTCGAGCCGGTCCAGCCGACGGGCGAGCACCCGGTTGAAAAGCAGCGACTGATACGCGT
>CAZTUO010000199.1:0-6227 GCA_964616355.1 uncultured Nitrospira sp. | reverse complement strand
GACTCACTCTCAGCACCATAAAAAGTGTCTTGACAAACGGGGAGCATTACAGCCGCGTGGCCGAGCACATTTGGTCCAACCTGCGCGGGCACGTTGTCGGAGCTTCGGATGTATCCGCCTTGGAGTTCAAAATAGCCGAACCCGACCGGGAAGATTTTGTTGGCCATGAGCCCAAGCCGGTAGAAATTAAACCGCTGGCTGACTGCCGAGGCGCTGGCCACCCCGGGTTGCGTCCCCTTGTAATAGAAGGCCGTGATTCCGGACGCAATATCATCCAGGATGTATTCGTAGGCGACTTGGAAATCCTTGTCTGCGTCGACGTCGGTTTTGGTCGCGGTGCCGCTCCCATTCTGATTCACTCCGTTAAGCACCTGGGCTAAGAGTCGTCCCCGCCCTTCCACATACGCGATCTCGAGTCCTTTCTGGTCGGTATTCAGCGCGAAGTTCGCGCCTTGGATCGAGCCGGCTCGCGTCAACGTGGTCGAGAGAAGCGGGTTGGTGCTGATCCCTGTGGGGCGATCGAACCCGCTAAAGCCCACGCGCGGGAGCGTGTGCATCTGCCCCATGCGGAAACTGACGTAGCGGTCCGACTTTCCGAAGACTCCCAGGAGCTGGCCAACCAACCCGATCTCTCCGGTGCTTTCGATCTCGGATTCGACAAAACCCGAAAAGTTCCGCGTGAAGGCCCCCGCGTAGAAGAAGGTGGCATCGTTCAGCGTAAACTCGGTCCGCTCGACCCGGTCGAGTTTGTTCTCATAACCGAAGCGAGTCCGCAGGCGGACGGACAAGAAATCGCCCACCTTCGTGACGTCCTGCTCCTTGTTGAACTCCTCGGGCGTCCGATAGCCCGCCCGCCGGAACTGTTGCCCAAATGAGTTCAGCCGGGGGATCACGGGATAGTGGCACATCGAGCAGTCGGCGTTGTATTTCCGCGCCCAAGCTGGAATCGCCTCGGATTCTCGAACGGTAGCCAGTACCACGCCGATGATGGACACCAGCAAGAGCGCGGCGATCAGGGCCAGGTGCCTGCCTCGCGGTGTTCGGTGTTGTTCCATGAGTCTCCCCCACCGGCCTCCGGTCCTTACGGCAGCGAATCGTCTGCCCTCATTGCAAGGAGGCCAGGTAGGCCAGCAAGGCCTCCAGCTCCTCGTCGCTTCCCTTGAACGGCAGCATTTTAGCCTTGGGCATCATGGCCTTCGGCTCCTTCATAAACTCCTTCAGCCACTGGGCATCGCGCTTCGCGCCGACCTCGCTCAGCTCGGGGCCGGTCTTGCCGCCCTTCCCCCTGATCATGTGGCAGAGCGCACACTTCTTCTCCCTATAGACCTGCTCACCCTTGACAATCTGCACCGGATCAGCCTGGGCCCATCCGGGGCTCATCCCGAACAGCAGCACAGCTCCAAGAATCGTCCCGGTGACGGTGTGGCAGACAGCCATTGCATCCCTCCGCCGGTTACTCCGCGGGTCCTCTCGCCTCGCGGACTCGATCAGGGAAAGCCTGTGGCAACATGGTGCCAGTAAGCATCCACGATTTCCTGAATGTGTTGGATGGTCGCCTCCTGTCGCTCCGGGTCGAAGAGGTGCCGGAAGCGCTGCTGGAGCCGGAGGTACTCCTCCACCGGCCGTCGTTTCGGGACATAGGTGTGCACGACCTGCCCGTGGATCGCTTCTTTCAACGGCCAGAGGCCGGTCTCCACGGCCAGCCGCGCCACTTCGTAGGTCTGGGCCGGGTCGTAGCCCCAACCGGTCGGACAAGCGGAGAGGGCCAGGAACAGCTTCGGGCCCTTGAACCGCGCGGCCCGCGCGAATTTCTCGACGAGGTCCAGCGGGTGCCGAGGGGAGACCGTCGCCAGATACGGCGGCCGGTGGGCGCGCCAGATTTCAAAGAGGTCCTTCTTGGCGGGGGAGGGGCCCGTGGTGGTCTCCGCGCCACACGGCGTCGCGGCCGACCGCTGCACGCCCGTGTTCGCGTAGGCCTCGTTGTCGTAGCAGAAGTAGTAGAAGTCCAGGTTGCGCGCGATCGCCGCCGAGGTAGCGGCGAGCGCCATCTCGTAGGAGGCCCCGTCCCCGGCGAGCACGACGACCTTGAGGGCCTCCTCGGCGGGCAGGCGGCCCTTGGCGATCAGCAAGTCCAGCGCGTCACGGATGCCCTGCGCGCCCGCGGGGGCCGAGCCCATCGTGGTGTAGAGCCAGGAGCCGCGAAAGGGTGTGAACGGATAGACGCTCAGCAGCGTGAAGCAGCCGGCGGCGTTCACGTACACGACCCTATCGCCCAGCACCTTGGCGGCGAGGCGCAGCGCCTCCAGCCCGCCGCAGCCCGCGCACAGGGGCGTGCCGGGGAGGATGGGCTCCTCCCGCGGAAGCTGCTTGATCTTCTTGAAGGTCTCGCGTTGCCACATCGTTCAACCAAGAAGCGGTCAGCCGTCAGCCGCCTGCATGGCTGGCGGTATCCTGCCGGGCGTCAGCGGCGTCGGCTTTTCATTTCAGGCTCAGCATGTAGGCGGTCAAGTCTTTCAGGTCTGCGTCGCTCAAGCCGGCGTAGGCGGGCATGATGGACCCTGGGACCACAGCCTGGGGATCCCTCCAGTGGCGCATCAACCAGTCAGCGTCTCGCTGCGCGCCGACGGTCGAGAGATCCGGCCCGACGGCGTCTCCCTCGCCGTGGATGCGGTGACAGGCGGCGCAGCCCAGACTTTGGTAGAGTTGCTTACCGTGCGTCACTGACGGATCGGCCCCCGGAATCGAGCGCACCGAGGCCAGCGAGATCGCGAGCAACGTCAAGACGACCGCCAGAAAGAGTCCGCCCGCCCCGAGGACCACCGGCCTGGAGACGGGGCGGCGCTCCGACCCGCGATCCAAAAACGGCACGAGGAAGAAGAGCGCGTAGAACAGGACCGGGATGACCACGGTGCCCAGGATCTCCCACCGCCCTCGGAAATACTTGAGCAGCTCGTAATAGAAGAGGAAGTACCACTCGGGCACGGGGGTGAAGCTCGTATCGGCCGGATTCGCCCGATCGGCCAACGCGGGCGGCAGGCCCAGGGCCAATCCCACCAGCAGGGCGAAGGCCCCGAACATCGCGATGGCATCCATCGCCACCTGCCTGGGCCAGAACGGCTCCCGACGCGCCGCCGCCCGCGTGGGATCCCAGGGCCCGGCAGGTCCGACCCGGCGGAGGATGATCAGGTGCAGGACCACGAGCGCCATCAAGAGCCACGGAAGGAAGGCCGTATGGAGGGCAAAAAACCGGCTCAGGGTCATCGTGCCCAACGTCGGCCCTCCCCGGATGACGCGGACCAAGGTGTCGCCGACCAGCGGAATCGTGCCCACGATGTTCACGCCTACCTGCGTGGCCCAGTAGGCCCGCTGGTCCCAGGGGAGCAGGTACCCACTGAAGCCGAACATGAGGGTGATCAGAAACAGGACCACGCCCACCACCCACAGGAGCTCCCGCGGCCGCTTGTACGCTCCGTACAGGAACACCTGAAGCATGTGCAGGCCGATGGCCACCATCATCACCGAGGCTCCCCAATGGTGGAGGCCCCTGATGAAGGCGCCGAACGGGACTTCTTCCTGGATGTACCGGACGCTCTCGTACGCATGGTCGGCGGTCGGCGCATAGGAGAGCATGAGGAACATGCCGGTGAGCATTTGGAGGAGGAACGCAAAGAGGGTGACGCTGCCGAAGACGTAAATCCAGCTTGCCCCGCCGGGGATGGGCTCGTCGAGCAGCGTCTTCTCGATCGGCTTGAGCTTCAGCCGGCTGTCGAGCCACTCGTAGAGCCGCGAAGCCATCGGATCCCGTAACGTGGGACAGGAGACGCGGGCGGCTACGCGTCCTCCGTCACAATTCGATTTTCACCGCGGACCCGGCCTTGAATTCCTTGTAGACCACGAGCAGCCGTCCCCTCTCCACCTTGGCTGGGAGCCTATCGAGCGGGCGGGGGGGCGGACCGCCGAGCACGCTCCCATCCGGGGCAAAGACGCCGGTGTGGCAGGGACACTGGAACTGCCGTTGCCTGGGGTTCCAGCGAACCCCGCAGCCAAGATGTGTGCAAAGCCCCGAATAGACCACGACCTCGCCGGAAGCCTGCTTGACCGCCCACACAGACTTTGGCAGGGTTGTCTTCGACCATCCGTCGGTGATCGTCTGAAACACCTTGAGTTCCCGGGGCTGCCCCGGGACCAGGTCCGCCGCCGCTCCGGCATCGAGCCAGACCTCCGATCGCTTCTTCAAGGCGGGCAAGATCGTGTAACCCGCCAGCGGGAGGCCCACCACAGCGCCGATCATCGCCATGATGGCAGCCGTGAGTCCCGCCGCGAACCGTCGCCGCTCCAGCATCCTTCCCCCGCGCGATCTCCGACAGGGAGGTTATTTCGCCGGCTCCCCGTAGCGCTGGCGATAGAACTCTTGAATCTTCTGCAACTGCTCTTTCGTCATCCCTTCCTTGAGCCATTTGTGCCACGGGTGGGCATACACGTGCTGCTCGAGCACCTGCGTCGCGAGAGGTTCGCCGGCGACCGCTTTCACCTCGGGGAGGAACTGTTGATAGAAGCTCTGGGCCACGTCGTACATCCCGTGCCACCAGGCATAGTCCGGCCCCGACATGGAGGCCCCGTGGCGGGCCCGCCGTCCCTGGTGATGCCACAGCTCCCAATAGAGCCAGTCGAGCTTCTCGTCAAAGGGAGCCGGCGTGAGTTTGCCCGCTTGCCTCAATGCGGTCACGATCGCGGTGGCCGGTCTGGCGAACTTGTCGTTGTACAGATCCACCAGATCGTCGAACTGTTTGTAAAACCCGGTCACGAAGGGGTCGGCGTGGCACTGGCGGCACACGTCTTTCATCTTGCCCCGTCGCTCTTGCCACGGGAGCAGGGCTTTCACCTTCTTCATGGTGCCGTCCGGGGCCTTGGCCATCTCACCCATGTTCGGCAGGGGGTACCCTTCGGGAAAATCCTGTTTCGTCAGGTCCTCAAAGATCACCATGTTCAGCTTGACGGAAATCGCCGGGCGCAGCGTCCAACTGATGCGGTCGCCCACGTCGTGCGTGACGGCTTGGTTGGGCGTCGCGCTCATGTGACAGGTCGCGCAGGTAGGGGCGGCGGTATAGTCCACCCCAACGATCCAGTTGTCTCGATGGAGATTCAGTCGCGCCTTATTGGACTCGTACAGGATCCCATGTTTCGACTCCTGATAGACCTCGATCTGAGGATGATCAGGACCGAGGTGGCATTTCCCGCAGGTTTGGGGCTCACGCGCCTGCGCCTTGGAGAACGCGTGGCGCGTATGGCAGGCGCTGCAGCTTCCCCAGCTTCCATCCGGATTAATCCGCCCGATGCCGGTATTGGGCCACGTGGCCGGGTCGAGCTTTCCCCCGGGGAGCACCTTGACCGTGGAGCCGTGGCACTGCCAGCATCCCGTCGCCACCGCTGGCGGTCCTCCGACCACTTCGCCCAGATAGTTGTCGGTCGAAGCGAGGATCTGGCCCGCGGTGGCATGATGGCTGCCTGTCTGCTCGCTGACTTCCTTCTGGTGACATCGGCTGCAATCCTTCGGCGTCACCAAGGTCGAAATCAGATAGCCGTTGTGCTCCATCGCGTCCGGATCCGAGTGTTCGGCGCGGTGGCAAGCCGCGCAGTGGATGCCTTTCTGTCCGTGGGCGCCGAGACGCCATTCCTCGACCAGCGCGGGGGTGAGCGCGCTATGGCACTGGAGGCAGACCTGTCCCTCTTGGGCTTCCCAACCCGGCCGGTTGGACGCGGCATCCGGTCGCCCGTCCAGGAAACTGACGAGGCCGGCGAGGGCCGCTGCGAGCACGAACGTGAGGGCGATTCGTCGCCTCATGGATGCCCCTTTGTGAGGGCCACGCGGCCGGGCCGTTCACTGCCGCCCGTCCCCGCTCCCCTGCCCATGTTGCAACCGACGAAGCAAGAGCCATGCCTTATTGCATCAAGCCGTCAGGCGGTTCGGCTCGCGGCCGTTCTTGAGGTCCCATGGTGCGTTTTGCCTCACTGGTTCTCCTCCGGGTGTAGAAAATGGCGACGACGGGTGCGGGGTGCCGAGCGCGATGGCCTGCCACCGCTCCAGCTCCCGCTGATCCTCCTCGGTATAGAGGAGGACCGGTCCGATACCCAGACCACGTTGGCCGGCCTCGGCCGTCTGCGCGAGGAGCTCGGCGAACTCGCCCTCGGAGATGTCCTTCCCGCCGAGCCCGCCGATGAACGAACAA
>CAZTUO010000198.1:0-6230 GCA_964616355.1 uncultured Nitrospira sp. | reverse complement strand
GAGGTCGGGGCTCGGCTGCGCGCGCCGCAGGCCGCCCTCACGGGCCGAGCCGCTTGAAGGGCGGGAACGTCAAGACGTTCCGGGCGAGCTGCCGGGTCCGGCCGTCCGGGGTCTGCACGTTCCAGATGATCCCGAGCGCGATCCCGTCGCCGAACTCCGCACTGTGAAGGTCGCAGACGAGGAAGGACCGCCCGTCCTCGTCCGGGATCATCGGGTCCCGCGACTGATAGTGGATGAGGATCGGCGAGGCGTCGGGCAACCGGGCCTCGCCCCGGCTGTTGAGGTCCGACGGGGTCAGCCTGCGGACATTGTAGTCGCCGAACAGGATCAACGTGCCTTCCGGGACCGTCTTGCCCACCGACCCGCCCCAGACGCCGTGGAACGTCGTCCCGCCGGGCCCGACGAGGCCGATCCAGCCGCCGTCGCGAATCTCCCATCCCTCCGCCGGCACGCGCTCGCCGGACGCCGTGTAGGCGCGGTAGTCGAGGTCCGGCGTCAGCGTGAACAACATCAAGGTCACGTTGCTCGCCTGGTCGGATGCGGAGAAGTCCACGCCGAAGCGCTCCTTGAAGAAGGCGATCGCCATGGCTTTCTGCTCGGCGATCTGCTCCGTCGTGCGCCCCATGATCTGCCGGTGGAAGAACTCTGCGTCGCCGAACAGGTTGTCGAAGATGCCTTCTGCCATGAAGACCAGGTACCGATCGAAGCCCGCCGGCGTCGGCGCCCGGTGCCCCTGGGCCGTGCCAGCCTGGGCTGCCGGCGCGAACAAGACCGACAGGGTGAGGATACAGGCCGCCGCCAGTGACGCGATCGCCGAGATCCCTCGTAGAGTCCTGCTGCTCATGGTGACCCCTCCCACCTGAAGGTGATGCGTGGCCGGGGCTGACCGGGAAAACCCTTACGCCGTCCGGCCGGCCAGGGACAAGCAGGCTCCTACATGCTTCACCAGCGGGAAGGGAACAAGTCCCTAATTCAGGTTGGGAGAGAGCGGGGGGTGGACGATCCGGCGTGGGACCGTGGGAGCGGGAAGGCTCGGCCCGCTCCAAGAACCCGGCGCGATCACGGTCGGACGACAACCGCCCCGCCGTGGGAGCGCTTGAGCGCGGAGAGGGTGGCGCGGGCCTCGTGGATGAAATCTTCGCGGTGCTCGGCTTCGGCGATCTGGACCGCTTCCGTCGCCAGCACGAGGGCTTCTTGGTGGGCTCCCCGGTCCTCGAGCAGCTTGGCCAGGCCCAGCCGCGCATTCACCGCCTTCGCGTCCCGCTCAAGGACGGCGCGCAGCATCCGCTCGCCCTTCGCCCGATCTCCGCCGAGGACGGCCGGGAGCCGGATCAGGAACGTGCCCTTGGAGGACATCGCTTCCAGGTGATCTGGGTTCAGCTCCAGCGTCCGGTCCAGCTCAGCGAGGACCCGACGCAGACCGAGCAGCGAGGTGATCCGCTCGCCGTCAATCCGCAATTGCTCGCCGAGGCTGCAGAAAAGCGCGAAGTGCGCATCCGCGTATTGGTCGTCCAGGGCGAGGGCCCGCTCGGCGAGCGTCTGGCCCCGCGCGAAATGCGCCAGCCGCACGTCGCGGGACTTGGCCTGCCGCCCGAGGTGGCACTCCGTGAGCGCCTTGGTGCTCAGCTCGGCGACAGAATCAGCCGCCCGAGCCAGTCCGGGGGACAGGCACGCAAGAGCCCCCAGGAGAAGCAGCATCCGGCGGGGCGGCATGGGCACAGGGTCTCGTCAGGGTGCGGTGCGGCCGGGCGGTGGTGACCCATCGTGAGCGAGGCGCAGCCTACTACAAACCGACCGGAGGACGCAAGCGCATTGCCGTACGGGCCTCAGCTCACCCGCCAGATCAACGATTGCTCCCGCAGGCCGGCTGTGGTAGGAGGACAGGGCACGGAGGGCAAGGCATGAGGCGAAGGGACGCGATCCTGGCCGGTGTACTGGTCCTGGGCGACGGGCTGACGGCACTCGGCGGGTGCGAGTGGGCGGATCGGTACTCGCAGCGGTACGAGGCCTCGCGGGTGGACGAGGCTATCGCCAAGTATCGGGAGGCGGCCGCCAAAATCCAGGTGGGCGACTCGCGGGATCAGGTGCTGGCCCTGCTGGAACCGACGCAGTTCAATCTCCTGAGCAACGAGACCAAGCCGCCGGTCTCGTTTCCCATCCGGACCGCGACGGGGGAAGAGCGCTACGTGGACGTCTTTTTCTTCCGTTCGGCCCGACGGGCGGACGAACAGGTGGACAGCACCGCCCCGCCGCCGGATGACGACTTCACGCCCTATATCTTCGAGCGCGACGTGCTCACGGCCGTCGGTTGGAGCGCCTTCCTCATGCTCCAGGCCCAGCAGGCGCCCAACCCCACGTTCAAGCCGGACCAAGCGCCGTGCCCATCCGTGGCCTGGCCGCTCTCAGGGTGCTTTTAGCCCGCCGTCACGCGGCCCGGCGGACATGCCATGATCCAGTTCGCGGACAGCCTGCCGATTGACGCACTCCTCCCGCGAGTGCGCCACGCGCTCGCGGTCGGCCGGAGCGCGGTGGTGACGGCGCCGCCGGGCGCGGGGAAGACCACGCGCCTCCCGCTCGCCCTGCTGCACGAGCCGTGGCTCCAGGACCAGCGGATCGTGCTGCTCGAGCCGCGGCGGCTCGCGGCGCGCGCCGCCGCCCGCCACATGGCCCGGCTCCTCGGCGAGGAGATCGGCCAGACCGTCGGCTACCGGACGCGGCTGGACACCCGGGTCGGACCGACCACGCGGATCGAGGTCGTCACGGAAGGCGTGCTTACCCGCCTGCTGCAGGCGGATCCGTCCCTCGCCGGCTACGGCGCGGTGCTCTTCGACGAGTTTCACGAGCGCAGCCTCCAGGCCGATCTCGGCCTGGCCCTCGGCTTGGAGGCCCGGGCGCTGTTCCGCGAGGACCTCCGCCTGCTCGTCATGTCGGCGACGCTCGACGGCGCGGCCGTGGCCGATCTTCTGGGCGGAGCGCCGGTGCTTGCGAGCGCGGGCACGCCCTTTCCCGTGGAGACCCGCTACCTCGCCCGGCCCCGATCGTCCCCCATCGAGCCGCTCGTCGCGCAGACGGTCCGCCGGGTCCTGGCCGAGGAGCCGGGAAGCCTCCTCGTGTTCCTCCCCGGGGTGCCGGAGATCCAGCGGGTGGAGCGCTCGCTGCGCGACCCGGCGCTGCCCGACGACGTGCTCTTGATGCCCCTCTACGGGGACCTGCCGCAGGAAGCGCAGGACCAGGTGATCGAGCCGGCCCCCGCGGGCCGCCGGAAAGTCGTGCTCGCCACCAGCATCGCCGAGACGAGCCTGACGATCGGCGGGATCCGCCTCGTGATTGACTCCGGATTGATGCGGGTGCCCCGGTTCGATCCCCGGAGCGGATTGACGAAGCTGGCCACGCTCAGGGTCTCGCAGGACGCCGCGGAGCAGCGACGCGGCCGCGCCGGCCGGCTCGGCCCCGGTGTCTGCTACCGGCTCTGGACGGAGGCGGAGCAGGCTCTGCTGGCCGAACGGCGGCCCCCGGAGATCCTGGAGGCGGACCTCGCCTCGCTGGCACTGGAGCTGGCCCTGTGGGGGACGGACGGGCCGCACCGCCTGCGCTGGCTCGATCCGCCGCCGGCCGGGGCCTTCGCCCAGGCCAGGGCCGTGCTCCGGCAGCTCGGCGCGCTCGACGAGGCAGGACGGATCACGGCGCACGGCCGGCGAATGGCGGACCTGGCGATGCATCCCCGCCTCGCCCACATGGTCCTCAAGGCGGTCCCGCTCGGATCGGGCGGGCTCGCCTGCGCGCTGGCCGCGCTGCTCGGCGAGCGCGATTTCTTCAAAGCGGCGCCGCGCCGGCCGGGGGCCGATGTGCGGCTCCGGCTCGAAATCCTGCGGAGCGCGCACCGGCCGGAGCCGGGGGTGGCAGTGGATCATGCGGCTGTCCACCGGCTCAGGCGGACCGCGGAGCGGTGGCGCCGGCGCCTCGATCTGCCGCCATCCCCGGAGACCGTGGAGGCAGCAGGCCGGCTGCTCGCTTTCGCCTATCCCGACCGGATCGCCCAACGGCAGCCCGGACCGGAAGCTCGGTTCCGCCTCGCCAACGGGCGCCGCGCCTGGTTTCCAGAGCCCGAGCCGCTCGCGGCCGAGGAATTTCTGGTCGTGGCCGACCTCGACGGTGCCCCCGACCGGGCCAGGATCTTCCTGGCCGCGCCCCTCCGCCGCGAGGAGCTGGCGGAGACGTGCGGCGACATGATCCACAGCGTGGACTTCGTTGCTTGGGATGAGCGGGCGGAACGGGTCCTGGCCCGGCGGCAGCGGCGGCTCGGCGAGCTGGTCCTCGAGGACGGAGCGCTCCCCGACCCCGATCCCCAGGCGGTGACCGCCGCGCTCATCCAGGGTCTCCGGCGGCGGGGCCTCGCCTGCCTCGGCTGGACACCCGCGCTCCGCGCCTGGCAGGCGCGCATGCAGTTCCTCCGGCGAGTGGAGGGTCCCGACGCCGGATGGCCCGATGTCTCCGACGCCGCCTTGCTCGCCACGCTCGAGCGCTGGCTCGCCCCGTTCGTCGCCGGGATGACCAGCTTGGGGCAGGTGCGGCGGCTCGACCTGACCGGACCGCTCCAGACCCTGCTGACCCGGGAGCAGCGACAAGCCTTGGACCGGAAGGCGCCGACGCACCTCACGGTGCCGAGCGGCTCCCGCCTACCGCTGGATTACGAGTCCCACGACCGGCCGGTGCTTGCAGTGCAGGTGCAGGAACTGTTCGGAGCCTGCGAGACGCCCCGCATTGCGGAGGGGCGCGTGCCGGTGCTGATCCAGCTCCTCTCCCCCGCCCGGCGCCCGGTCCAGGTCACCGAGGACCTCGCGGGCTTCTGGGTGAAGAGCTACCGGGAGGTCCGCAAAGCGCTGCGCGGGCGCTATCCCAAGCATGCGTGGCCTGAAGACCCCATGCAGGCCGTGCCCGCCCGGGGCGGCACCCGCACGCGGAGTCGGGTGGAAGATGGGACCGGCTCGCCCGACTGTCTGGATGGAGACTCCGCCGGCACAAGCGGACGCTGGAGGACCAGGCTATGAAGACCAGGCTGCTCTCAGGATTGCGTGCGCTCAGCGCAGGGCTGCTGATTTCAACCGGCATCGTCGCCGGCGCCGACAGCGTGCCGGGGCGCGGGCTCGCGAAGGCCCTCTTTGCCGGCGGCTGCTTTTGGTGCATGGAGGAAGCCTTCGAACAGGTCGAGGGCGTCGTCGCGGTGACCTCGGGCTACACGGGCGGCCAGACGGTTCGGCCGACCTACGAGGAAGTCTCGGCGGGGAGCACCGGCCACGCCGAAACGGTCGAGGTGCGCTACGATCCGGCCAAGGTGTCCTACGCGAAGCTGCTCGAGGTCTTCTGGCACAACATTGACCCGACGACGCCGGACCGGCAGTTCTGCGACCGGGGGAGCCAGTACCGCTCCGCGATCTTCTATCTGGACGAGACGCAGCGGCGGCTGGCCGAGGAGTCGAAACGCGCGCTGGAGCGGGACAAGCCGTTTCGCGGCCCGATCGTCACCCAGATCGTCGCCGCGACGCCGTTCTACCCGGCCGAGGAGGACCACCAAGACTTCTACAAGAAGAACCCGGTCCGCTACAAGCTCTACAAGTTCCACTGCGGCCGCGCCCAGCGGCTCGCGGAGCTGTGGGGGGACCGGGGATAAAGGAGAAGACGGCCGGTCAGTTCCGCCGGGCGCGCTCCTGGATGGTTTGGATGAACTCCTCGTACTGGCGCAGCGCCGCGGCCCCGTGGGCGCGGACGTGCCGATCGCGGGCGTGGTACCGGTCCGGAGTCACCTGGTAGCACAGGTCCCATAAGGCCTCGGCCGCCCGGGCATCCACGCCACCCACGCGGGCCTCCAGCATGACCATGTAGTCATTGATGTGCTGGTAGGTGCGCTCATGGTCGCCGACCTGGTAGCTCGCGCGGGCCTCGACCAGCTTCGTCAGGTACGGCTGGAAGTCGCCCGCCAAGGCCCCCTTCTCCGACAGCGCTTGATAGGTGACGACCTCCGCCATGAGCCGCTCAAGCCAGGTCGCAGGCTTCGTGGTTTCCGGCCCGTAGACCTCCGCCGGTGATTTCGCGCCACCCGCCAACGCCTGACCGCTGATGATCAAGCCTGCCGACACCATTGCCAACAGCACCAAGCTCGTTGTGCCTACCCTCAGATCTCGCATGCGCCAACCTCCTTCGTCCGGATCCTGCCTTGGATCGCCTGCACCGAC
>CAZTUO010000197.1:5116-6258 GCA_964616355.1 uncultured Nitrospira sp. | reverse complement strand
CCCGAGAGGATGCCACCGCCTTTTTCCTATTTCCACACTTTTTGATCATACCTCGCCAGTCGTAGGCTGGATGCTAAGCGGCGCTGCGCCTCTCGCCGACGGACGGGTCGCGTGGGCGCACGATGGCCGAGGCCGATCAGGCTATCTGGGATCTGTGCTACAAAGTCACACCGGCCGAGTTCCACAATGTGAGCCGCCACCTCAAAGCAACCCCGGACTACCTGCAGGAGCTCGAGTGGCTGGCGGAGATGGAGCGCCGGGCCGCGCTCTCGTTCTAGTGCGCGAGACCGACCACGTGAGCGGCAGAACGGAGGATCCCAGGGATCACGACGGCCGTCCTCGTCATGGCAACAGGCTCGCCCGGGTGCCGGATTTCATCATCAAACCCGGCCTGATCCCTGGATCCTCTGCTCACCTGGAATCAGACGAGTCGCGAGAGGGGATCACCCACGTATGGAGGCAGGCAGGGTTGTGACACCAGTACCGTCGCTCGCCCGGCGGCTCAGGTTGGCCGGCAGACTCAGTCGCGCTGTCAGGCGGCCTCCGGAAGGCTGGACTCTGGCATTTGGGACAGACCACGTCCCACATCGAGGCGTTCCACTTCTCCGGCCTCCACAACGATCCCGGACCGCTGGGGCCGCGTGCCCCCTCCGCACCGACTCCGGAGGTCCCTGAAGGTGGTGAAACAGAAGGCGGTCACTGGACGGGGCTCGCGGGTCCTCAGGCAAGGGCCGCTCGGTGTCTGCCTCGGCCCTGACGCGCACTCCGTCGCGGCCCGAGTCCGAGGCGGAGGGCCGCCCGGAAGAGCTGGGCCATGTTGTGCACCCCCAGGCGACGCCGGAGATGGAATCGGTGAACCTCCACCGTTCGGACGCTGATCCCTAACTGCCGGGCAATCTGCCAATTCATGCGTCCGGCTACGATCAGCTTGAGGATCTGGCGTTGCCGAGCGGTGAGGGTGTGTGCCTGAACGTTCCGCCGTTCGTTCCGGCGTCTCCGCGAAAATGGTGTTGGCATCGTGGTTTCACTCCTTGCTTCCGGTCACGGACGTTGAGGTTCGGGGCCCGAGTCAGCCGCCCGGGGTTGCAGGGCGGCTGGCTGGCCGCGGCCAGCCAGCGCGTCCGTACGCACTGGGCCTGTCT
>CAZTUO010000197.1:0-5102 GCA_964616355.1 uncultured Nitrospira sp. | reverse complement strand
CCAGCTTGAGGAGCGGGCTGGCCCGGAATTGCACCACACGCCGGGGGGTAATCGGTAAGGGCTCCCCGGTCCTGGGATTTCTCCCTTGGCGGGCCCGTTTCTGCCGCACGCTGAACTTGCCGAAACCGGTGATGATCACAGGCTCTCCCCGTGTCAGCGTCTCGACGATGAGCCGAAGCACCAGCTCGACGAGATGCTGAGATTCGGACAAGGGAAGGCCCGTGGTCTCCGCGACGTCCTTGGCGATGTCGAGCTTACGCATCCCTTCCCCCCTGGATCGGCCTCCTGCGCGCCTGGTCCTGGCGCCGGAGGCAAAGAGTGGATTGACTCCCTCCAGAGCCTTGGCCCACGTCGCCGGCTCTCAGCCTCTCCGGGCCTCCAACACCTCACGCACCTTCCGAAGGAGCGCTTCCGCCGAGTAGGGTTTCTCGAGCAAGGCGATCTCGTCCTTGCCTGCGCCATGGCGGACCAGGACATCTGCCGTGTAGCCGGACACATAGAGGACTTGCATCTCCGGCCGCGCGGTCGCCAGCCGTTCGGCAAGCTCCCGGCCGCTTAGTCCGGGCATGACGAGGTCGGTCACCAGGAGAGCGATCCGACCCCGATACGCAGTACTGAGCCGGAGTGCCTCCTCCCCATTGCGCGCTTCCAGCACCAGATAGCCCCCTCGCTGCAGGAACGTCCGGGCCAGCCCCCGAACGCCCTCGTCATCCTCCACCAGGAGAATGACCTCGCGTCCCCGCGTCAGCGTGGGTGGCGCTGGACTCGCCTGGCTCGGCACGGAGTCCTCCTCGGCGCGCGGGAAATACAGTGAAAACGTTGCGCCCCGACCAGGCGCACTCTCCACCGTAATAAAGCCCCCGCTCTGTTTCATGAACCCGTAGACCATCGCCAGCCCCAGCCCCGTCCCCTTTCCCGGTTCCTTCGTCGTGAAGAACGGCTCGAAAATCCGGGCCTGCGTCTCGGCGTCCATCCCGCACCCCGTGTCACGCACGGTCAGCACGACGTAATAACCCGGAGGAATCTGCGTGGCCCCGACGACGTGCAGGCGCTCGACGGTCACGGAAGCGCTCGCCATCGTCAGCGTCCCTCCGTGCGGCATCGCGTCCCGGGCATTGACGGCGAGGTTCATGACGGCCTGATCGAGCTGGCCCGGATCCACCTTGATGCGCCCCGGCCCCTCCTCCAGCACCGTCGCTATCTCGATGTCCTCTCCCAGCAAGCGCCGGAGCATCGGCACAAGGGCAGTCACCCTGGCATTGAGGTCCAGCACTTTGGGTTGCAGCACCTGCTTGCGGCTGAAGGCCAAAAGCTGGTTGGTGAGCGTGGCCGCCCGCTGGCCCGCCTGCCGGATCTGCTCCACGTGGGGGCGGGTAGGATCGGCAGGAGCGATGACGCCGAGGAGGAGGTCGCTATACCCATTGATCACCGTCAAGAGATTGTTGAAGTCATGGGCAATGCCGCCCGCCAACCGCCCGATCGCTTCCATCTTTTGGGCCTGCTGGAGCTGCACCTCCAATTGCCGCCGGTCGGTCAGGTCCTCGATCGCGAGGATGTCATCATCATCATCATCATCATCATCATCATCATCATCATCTGCACGGCGAAGGCCACTCCTGATCACGCGCAAGACTCGTGACACGCCGGAGGCCCGTCGCCACTCGACCTCACGCTCCACGGACATTCCCGCCTCTGGATGTCCAGCCCGGAGCCATTCCGCAAGTCCTTCGACCGGGAACACCGCGGCAAGCGACTGCCCCACAAGCTCCGCCACGGCCCGATGGACCAGGCCGCCAAAGGCCTGGTTCGCAAACCGAATCGTGCCGTCCCGCCCCACGCGCACCACCGCGACCGGCAGCGACGCCATCGTATCGCGATACTGGCGCTGGGAGGTCCGGATCTCGCGGAGCAACAGGGCATTTTCAAGGGCCACACCCGTCTGGGCGGCTAGACTGGCGATCAGCGATTCATCAACATCCGTAAATTCATCAGCCCCCTGCTTGTTCGTCAGGTAGAGTCGGCCGAAGGTCCGACCGTGGGCCCGGAGAGACACGCCCAGGAACGAGTGCATAGGCGGATGATGGGGGGGAAATCCGACGGCTGCCGGATGCTGGGTGAGATCCTTTAGCCGGAGGACTCCCTCCGCGTGAACGAGATAGCCCAGAAGGCCACGTCCAGTCGGCTGGGTCCCGATGGCCCGCTTCGCGGCTTCCTCCATCCCTGTCGTGATGAACTGCGCCAGCCGCCCCCTGTCGTCGAAGACGGCAAGAGCCGCGTAGGTGGCCCCGGTCAGGCGCCGGGCCGTCTCCGCCACCTGCTGCAGGAGCGGTGCGAGGCGCGATTCCGCTGAGAGGTGCCGGGCAGCCTCGACCAACCCCTGCAAGGCCCGGGTCTGTTCGGCCACCCGGTGCTCAAGCTGGGCTGCCGCTTCATGCAGCTCCTGCTGCTGTCCGGCGATGACGGACTGCATCCGCTCGAACATGGCGGTCAGATAGAGCGCTTCATCGCCGAACGAACGGGGAGTGGCCATCTCCCCGATGCCGGCCAGAGCCCGCATCTTCTCCTCCAGCCGGCCCAATGGCCGCGCGACCACAGCCCGGGTGCCTAGGATGACAATCCCGAGAATCATGGCGCAGAGAGCGGTGCCACCGGCCACCGTGAGGAGCACATCCCGCCGGTTCTCCGCAAGGTAGCCCTCTATGGGGATCACAATCTCCAAGCCACCCATGACATCATTCAGCCTGAAGTCCCGCTTCGGGCTCTTGGGATGGGTGTTGTGGCAGTCCACACAGGACTGGGCCGTGGCGCGATCGGCCATGAGCACCCGCATGACTGCCTGGCCCTCGATCGTGTCCGTCCGCACAAACGGCCTCGTCGGGTCCTTCATCAGTTCGGTAAAGGCGTCGCGCTGGAACTCATCCTGCACCCCCTTGTCGGGATTAATCGGCCAGGGACTGATAAGATCCACCGCGAACCCCTCGCGGACCGCGGCCGTGCGCGCCGACACTTCTCGCACCACGGTGGCGGGTAACGGAAACCGGCCGTGCACCTGCTGATAGTCCGCGCCGAGCGTGCCCCCCAGCTCCTGCACGCGCGGCACAATGACCGAGGCATAGTATTCCCGGTCCGCCATAATCTGAGTGTAGAGGCTCCGAGCCCGCTGCGTGAGCTTCTCCTGCAGGTTCGCCATCTGCCGGACATGCATGGCCCATCCTGCCAGGCCCGTCGCCATGACGATCGGCGGGACGGTCAGGAGCAGCAGCTTGGTGCTCATCCGCCACCGCCGCCAAGATGCAGAGGTGGGCACTGAGGCGCATGAATGAATGAATGAATGAATGAATGAATGAATGAATGAATGAATGCACGCGGTGCCAGTGGCGGCGGTGCTGCGGGCCTTCGTCGTCCTTCATGGTCGTCTCCGCTGATAGGCATGGCCGAATCCCAAGCGTGCCCGATACTTGGCCACCGTCCGCCGGGCGACCTGGCAGCCACGGCTCTTCAAGAAGGCGGCGATCTGTGCATCACTCAACGGTCGGCCCCCTGTCGCCGCTTCGTGGGCGAGCAGCGCCGCCACCGCCTGGACCGCCCCTTCGATCCGCGGGCGGGTGGTCACGAGCGTCCGAAGTTCGCATGTGTGCCCCGCATAGGGCCCGTCCTCGATGAAGAGGAGCTTGTTCGCCGTGGCCCGACTGACGGTGGAGGGGTGCAACCCGCACTGTTCGGCCACCTCACGCTGCGTCAGTGGCGCGAGCGCCGCTCGACCTCCGTCAAGCCACGCCTCCTGGATGTGGACGACCGCACTGGCGACCCTTTGCAGAATCGTGGCGCGCCGGGCCAGCCCCTTGACGAGCCAGACAGCCTCGTTGTGGAGGCGGCGCGCTGTCGGTGAGGCTTGATCCAGTCGGTCAAAGCCGTTGACGGTCACAGAAGGAAGTCCGCGGGGATGCAGCTCCACCCCGTATCCCCGCGCGTCTTTTCTCACAATCAGGTCGCACTCGGCCGGAACCGATGACGGAAACGGCAGCTCCGGCTGCACTACCAACCACGGATTGGCACGCACCCGGTCTCGCACCAAGGCAGCGACCTCCCGCTTGGGGAGAGCGAGGAGAGCGATCGCCGCTCGCACCATTGGCGTCATGATCGGCACGGGTCGGCTCCTTCCGGGTCATCCGGGCCTTCGTGCCCGCGCCAACCATGTGAACCATTCGCCGCGGTGAATCCACCCCTTTCCGGGGCACGTCGGCTGACCCGCCTCCGTAGGAAACTCTAGACAAACCGGGTGGGCGTGTCAACCTGACTCCGGCGGCACCTGTGGTTCAGCCAGATGGAGCACGCGCCGGATCGGACCCACATTGTCCCCCTCGGCCCCCATCAGGGCCTCACAAGTCCGGAGCGCTTGGAGAAAACCCCAATCCATATGCAGCGCGGCATCGAGCTTCATGATGGCGTGCAGGTCATCCAAGACTTCAGCAGGAGGACGATCAAAAAACCCCGGAGGAGACTGCGATGGGCACAGGCGGTCAGATGCTCCGGGTGGGGTGCCTCTCCGCTTCAGGCGTTCGAGTGTGGCAAACAGCAGACGGGCCATCGGACATTGGGGATTCGTCATCTCCGTTCGCAGACAGTCTCTCAGGGCATCGGCGAATGTCGCCTCCCCCTGGGCCTCCGCGGCCTTTTTCAGTTCGGCAATGAGTCGGAGGAAGATCGCAGGCGATCCGTCTGCCATTCCAGGAGGCCCTTGGTCAGCCCGGATCGCGTCACGCGGCTGTGCAAGCCCCCAGGCGCACTCGCTCCGCGAAGATGGAACGCAGGCAGGAGGCCGGAGAAGCCGGCCTCGACCGGCTGTCTACGGCCGCGCTCATGCCCTCCTCCGCGAACGTGTCTGGCAGGTCTCCCCCGATGAGATCTCTGGGACGGCTTCCGCCGCCCGCTGCCGGACTTCGTACGCCTGAACACAGAAGGCGCAGAGCACAACCCCGCCGGACCAGCTCGGATACCAATGCTCCAGGTTGACCGCCCCGCCCCGGCAACACATGGCATGCCCTCCTGGCCAGCCTCCGCCCGGTCCGGCCGACGGCAGGCCGGTCATCGGAAGCAGGGCG
>CAZTUO010000196.1:0-6271 GCA_964616355.1 uncultured Nitrospira sp. | reverse complement strand
CGGACGGCTCCAGCGGTCGTGAAAAAGGTGCGCAAAGCGGAGCAGAACTCCTGGCTCGAGGTCACGATCCACGAGGGACGCAAGCACCAGGTCAAGCGGATGCTGGAGCACATCGGCCATCCGGTGATCAAGCTGACGCGGGTGCGGTTCGGGCCGCTGGTCCTGGGGGATCTCCCGCTCGGGGACTACCGCTACCTGACTGACTGGGAGGCCAACGCTCTGCGGGCCCTCGCCCGCGAGCGCCTGGCGCGCGGCACGAGGCTCGAGGCTAGAGGCGTGAACTCGTCGGCCTTGCGTGCCCCTAGCGGAGCGCGTCCCCCTCGCCCCTCGCCCCTGGCCCCGCGCCTGCGCGTGCGGAGGAGCGCATGATGCGGCGCACGCACCATTGCGGCGAGCTCGCGCGCGCGCACGTCGGACAGACCGTGACCCTGACCGGCTGGGTCCAGCGCCGGCGCGACCACGGGAACGTAATCTTCGTGGACCTGCGGGACCGCTATGGCCTCACCCAGATCGTCTTCAACCCGGAGGTGAGTGCCGCGGCGCACCGGGGGGCCCATGCCCTCCGTGGCGAATTCGTCATCGCGGTGACGGGGACCGTCGCGTTGCGTCCCGAGGGATCCGCCAACCCCAATCTGGCGACCGGAGAGATCGAGGTCCTGGTGCGGGAGGTCCAGGTCCTGAACGAGGCGAAGACCCCGCCGTTTCTGGTCGAGGACGAAGCTGAGGTGACCGAGGCCCTGCGGCTGAAATACCGCTACCTCGATCTCCGGCGTCCGCGGATGCAGCGGCTGCTCAAGCTCCGGCACGACGTGACGCAGGAGGTCCGGTCGTTCCTCAACGGCCACGGGTTCCTCGAGATCGAGACGCCTGTGCTCACCAAAAGCACGCCGGAAGGCGCGCGGGATTACCTCGTGCCCAGCCGCGTCAACCCGGGCAACTTCTACGCGCTCCCGCAGTCGCCCCAGCTCTTCAAGCAAATTCTCATGGTGAGCGGGGTGGACCGGTACTACCAGATCGCCCGCTGTTTCCGGGATGAGGATCTCCGCAACGACCGCCAGCCGGAATTCACGCAGATTGACCTGGAGGTGTCGTTCGCCGACCGCGACCTCGTCATGTCGCTGATGGAGGAGATGATCCGGCAGGTCTTCAAGCGGGCAGCCGGGATTGAGCTGCCCACTCCCTTTCCCCGGATGACCTATGCCGAGGCGGTCGGGCGGTACGGGACCGACAAGCCGGACCTGCGGTTCGACCTACCGCTCTACGATGTGAGCGGGTTCGCGGCGACGAGCGAGTTCAAGGTGTTCAAGGACGCGGTCGCGAGGGGCGGGATCGTCAAGGCTCTGATCGTGAAGGGTGGAGCCTCGATCCCCCGGAGCCGGATTGACGCGCTCGGTGAGACGGCCAAGCAGTTCGGCGCCAAAGGGCTCGCCTGGGTCAAGATCGTCGGCGAAGGCCACCTCGAATCGGTCATCGCGAAGTTTCTGGACGCGGGGCGGCTGCTCGCGGCGTTGCCGGAGGCGGCGGTCGGCGACCTGCTGCTCTTCGGAGCGGACCGCCCGGGCGTCGTCCACGACGTGCTGGGACGGTTGCGCCTGCTGCTGGGGGAGGAATTGAACCTGATAGACCGGGCCGCCTGGAAACCGCTCTGGGTGGTCGAGTTCCCCCTGCTCGAGTACGACCCTGACGAGAAGCGCTACGTCTTCATGCACAACCCGTTCGCCGCGCCACTCGACGAAGACCTGCCGCTGCTCGACGCCGATCCGCTCAAGGTCCGGGCGAAGGCCTACGACCTGGTGCTGAACGGCAACGAGATCGGCGGCGGCAGCATCCGCAACCATCGCCGCGACGTCCAGCTCAAGATTCTGGACCTGCTGGGTATCCACAAGCAGGAGGCGGAGGCCAAGTTCGGGTTTCTGCTGGAGGCGCTGGAGTACGGCGCGCCGCCGCACGGCGGGATCGCCTTCGGCCTGGATCGGCTCATCATGCTCCTGGGCGGGGCCGACTCCATCCGCGACGTGATCGCGTTTCCGAAGACGCAGAAGGCCCAGTGTCCCATGACCGAGGCGCCGTCGCCGGTCAGTCCCGATCAGTTGAAAGAGCTACGGATCCGCTTGGATCTGGTCGAGTGAGCGCCGACGCCTCACCCCAGGAGCCCGACATGGTGCCCCGATCTCCTGTAGCCGCCCCAAAGAGACGCAGCACGCTGCGCCTGGTGCTCGAAGAAGGCGGGCCCGGGTTCTGCCAGTTCGCGCTCAACAACGCCTGCAACGCCAAGTGCGGGTTCTGCAACTTCGCGCTGGACAAGCTGCCGCAGGAGGCCTGGATCTACGTCTCACGGCAGGGGGCGCTGGACGCGCTGGCCATCCTGGCGCGCCACGGGGTCCGGTACCTGGTCCTGACCGGGGGCGAGCCGACGCTGCATCCGGATATCGGGGCCATTATCGGGCGAGCCGCCGAGCTTGGGATGAAGGTGATCCTCGTGACGAACGGCGGCACCCTGCGCCCGGAGCGCATCCGGGCTTGGGTGGCGGCCGGCCTCACGAGCGTGATCATCTCCATTGACGCCGCGACCAAGGAGGCCCATGAGCGCAACCGTGGGCTGCCGGGGGTGTGCGAGCGCCTCCGGGAGGCCAACCGGCTGCTCAAGGAGCTGAAAATCCACACCACCGCCTCGGTGACCATGAGCCGGCTCGTGGACTACGACGCGCTGCCGGGGTTTCTGGAAGCCCTGGGGTTCCATTCGGTGACGTTCTCCTATCCCTTGCGCGAGCTGGGCTCGAACTTCCTGGGCTTTTCGGACTCGGGGCTGATTGACTACACCGACGCGGAGCTCCACGAGGAATTCGAGAAGGTCAAGCGGCTCAAGAAGCGGTTCCTGGTGGTGAATCCGACCCCGTCGCTCGAGGAGATGCAGCGCTTCGTGAAAGGCGAGCCCCAGCGGTTTCCCTGCCTGGGAGGGTTCCAGTACTACTATCTGGACTGGAACCTGCAGCTCTGGCGCTGTCACAACTGGGACAAGCCGATGTGCTCGATCTACGAGTTCGACGGATCCCAGAGGGTTCGGGATGGCTGCACGAAATGCATGATCGACTGCTATCGGGACTCGAGCGTCATGCAGTATATCGGCGTGTCCGTCCACGACGCCTACCAGGCTCTCCGGGCCGGGCAGTTCGGCCAGGCAGTCAGGGCCCTGGCGCGGCCGGCGAACCTGGGCTCGTTGCGCGCCGTTGTCGAGGAGCTCCCGTGGCTGTTACGGTTCTGAGTGGACGCCTGTCCGAGGCTCCGCAGGTGCCAGGGTTGCGAATACAGAGGAGGAACGATCCATGACCGCGGTGCGGTGCCGTTTGGGAGCGCTGCTGTGTGTCGGGTGGCTCGCGCTGGCCGGGGGGCCGCTCGTCGGTGCCGAGGCGGTTGCCCCGGACCCGGACGCGGGCAGCCACCATCACAACCACGGCGGCAGCCCCAGTTCCGCAGGGGTGGCCGGGCAGCTTCCGGTCTCGGGCATGGATCCGGAGGAGGACCTTGCCTATTCGCTCTTCATGCACCATGCGGCGGGAGCCGGGGTGCTCTTGGTCGGCGGGCTGCTGCTGGCGGATCGCTTCACGGCGCACCGCTACCGGGCGTTTCGAGCCGGCATCGGCGCCGTGTGGGTTGGGATGGGCCTCTTCCTCTTTACCTTCAGCGATCTCGAGGCCTGGCCGATCGGCCCAGCCGGCTTCCTCGACAGCTTCTCGCTTCCGACCGCGCACGAATGGATCCAGCATCATGTGCTCTCGTTGATTCCGGTGGCCCTGGGCGTCGCCACCCTGGTCTCGCCGCGCCGGGAAGGCAGCCCCGTCTGGAAATACCTGGCGGCCGGGCTCGGGGTGCTGGGCGGCGCCGGCTTGCTCATCCACCAGCATCTGGACCATCCGGGCATGGACATTGTCAACCTCCAGCACCGGTTCTTCGCGCTCACGTCCTTCTTCATCGCGGCGAGCCTGGCCGTCGAAGCCCACCCGTGGATCGCGTGGAGAGCGAAGCCGTATTTGCTTCCCGCCGGGCTCCTGCTCTTGGGAGCGCAGTTGGCCTTCTACGTGGAATAGGTGCGCCCGCGGCCAGCATCGTGTCCGCTCGCCTGGGTCGGCAGGCTTCGGCCACGTGTCGCCCGGCCGCTTTGTCGGACTCGCAGTCGGCCGGGAACCGCTGCAGGACGGCGCGGTTCTCGCGGGGGTGGGTTGGGCTTCGGTGGTGTACAATATCGCTCGAGCATCATGGGACACCGACGGAGGCGAGTATGGCACCGTGGCGCTGGATCGCGTTGGCCTTGGTGGCAGGGCTTGGGGCCTGCGCGCTGGTCGAACCCAAGGAAACGGCCTATCTGCGGTCGGCGGAGGGCCGGGCAACGCAGGAGGAGGTCAGACGGAGCCTTGGGGAGCCGGTGATGACAAAGGTGAGTCCGGCGGGCGAGCAGCTCTGGGTCTATCAGATTCGGGAGCAACAACCGGGCAATCGGATCACGTCCAGTGGGATGTGGTGCGACGAGTACGTGCTGACCTTCGATGACCAGGCCAGGCTCCAGGAGTGGACCCATCAATCCTATTACCACGGCGGCGAGTTGCAGCCGACCTACTGTGTCCCGGGCGGCATGGACGGCAAATGAGCCCCCTGCGCCGGCTCGTGCTCGCGGGTGGGGTCGCGGCCGCCTCCGTCGGATGCACGCTGTTCATTGCCGAGGAGACCTTGTACCTGCGATCCGCCGAGGGCCGGGCGACGCAGGAGGAGGTCAGACAGCGGCTAGGGGCGCCTCATCTCATGGCATCCACCAAAGCCGGCGAATCCGTGTGGGTGTATGAGATCTATGCGATCGAGCCGGGCGGCCAGAACACCTGGGTGGCGATGGGCTCCTGGTGCGATGAGTATGTCCTGACCTTCGACGACCGGGGCATCCTGCGAGCCTGGACCCACAAGTCGGAGAAACACGGCGGCGAGCGAATGCCCACCTACTGCGTGCTCGACGGATTCCGTCCCTAGCCGGACTATTCATGACGGTTCGTCGCGAAAGCGCGCAGTCGCGTGTCGAGACGGGTGCATGAAGCTGCGAGGGAAGGAGGCCTACCTGACACCGTAGGTTGACCGACCGAGCGGCGAGCCCGCCCGCTGCATGCCGTGAAACCCGCATGCCAGCTTATCGCAGCCGCGAATCCCGGGGACCCATTGCTCCAAGAATGCAATGGGTGCCCAGCAAAAGCGTTCATGAATAATGCGGGCTAGCTCTTCCGGCAACCCCCAACCAAGGAGCGCACCATGCGGTTGCTGAATAAACTGCTGAGAGGTCTGCAGTGGACGAGTGCGGCGGTCGTTTCTCTTTCCGTGGGAACGGCTCACGCAGGCGGTAACCTGGTGACCAAGCCCAGCAAGTATTCCGTCCAGGAAACCATCGACCGGATCGAGAAGGTCGTGGTGGCGAAGGGGATGAAAATCTTTGCCCGCATCAATCATGCGGGAGAGGCGAAGACCGTGGGGCTGGAGATGAAACCAGCCGAGCTGCTTATCTTCGGGAACCCGAAGGGCGGAACGGCGCTGATGGTGGCCAGGCCGACAGCGGCCATCGATCTCCCTATGAAAGCTCTGGCGTGGGAAGACAAAGCGGGCAAGGTGTGGCTGACCTACAATGCGCCGCAGTTGCTGCAGGAGCGACACGGTATGCCCGCCGATTTAGCCGCCAGGCTGGAGCCGGTGGGCAAGCTGCTGGAGCAGACGGTGGAGTGATGGAGGCACAGTGATGAAGGCAAAGTTTGGGTACCGATGTGAATACTGCGATGGGACTATGCGGCCCAAGCGGGTCAACCGCGAGGCCTTCAAGCACAAGTCCGGGTTTGTGATCCTCGAACAGGTCACCATCGGCGTCTGTGATCGGTGCGGGAACCGGTACTATTCTGCGGACGTGCTGAAGCGCGTCCAAGCCATCGCGACAGGAAAATTAAAGCCGAAACGCACTCAACGGGTACCGGTTACCCATGCAGTGTGATCGCAAGGCCGGCCCTTATTCTTCGCGACTTTTCGATGCCAACCCTGAAGCCGTGCAAGCTCGGGCTTGCAGACCTGCGCGGATTCTGAAGTCTGGCGAAGAAACCGCCGAAGAAACAAACAGCGTCCAGGTTGGAAAGTATCGATCAAACGTATATTGAGACTCCAGATATGGGATTGCGGGACTTCACTTGAGGTCTTGTCAATAGGTGTGGGCGTGCCAGGTGAAGGGTTCGTGGCCCAGCCGGTGCAAGTCCGGCCG